>JALSRW010000141.1 GCA_026984595.1 Alphaproteobacteria bacterium | reverse complement strand
GCTGCGCGAAGGCGACATCTTCTGCCTGCCCGCGCGGATCGCCGCCGACGGGGACCGGGACGGACTGCCCAATGTCATTCTCGAGGCCCTGTCGCAGGAGCTGGCGGTGGTGGCGACGCCGGTGGGAGCGATCGGCGAGGCCGTCTTCCACGAGCGGACCGGCCTCCTGGTCCCACCCGAGGATGCCGATGCCCTCGCCGAGGCACTGGCTGCGCTCTCTCGCGAGCCGCAGCGCCGCCGGGAGCTCGGTCGCGCCGGCCGCGCCCTGGTCGCCGAGCGGTTCCGCTTCGAGACCGCAATCGCCGAACTGGCGCGCCGCTTCGATCTCCGCGAGCCCGGCCGGGATGCCGCCTGAAGTGCGCATCGCCTTCCATGCACCGATGAAGCCGCCCGACCATCCCGTCCCTTCGGGCGATCGACGCATGGCCCGGGCACTGATGGCCCTGCTCCGGGACCTCGGCCACGAAGTGGTGCTGGCCAGCCGCTTTCGCAGCTTCGAAGGCAGAGGAGATACGGCAGCGCAGCAGGCGATCGCCCGCGCCGGCGCAGCCGAAGCCCAGCGCCTTTGCGCCGCCTACCGCAGGGGCGAACGGCCGCGGCCGGATCTCTGGTTCACCTATCACCTCTACCACAAGGCGCCCGATCATCTGGGCCCGGAACTGGCGGAGACGCTCGGAATACCTTACCTGGTGGCCGAAGCCTCGGTGGCCGGAAAGCAGAGAAACGGGCCCTGGGCCGCGGGCTTCGAGGCCGCTCTCGAGGCGCTGCGGCGGGCGGATCTCGTCCTCGCCATGACTGCGCGCGACGAAGCCGGGCTCCGGCACGCCTTGGGGCCGGAGGCGCCGATCCGGCGGCTGCGGCCGTTTCTGGACACCGCTCCCTTCGCGGCGATGTCGGTGCGAAAACGCGCGTTGAAACGGGCACTTGCGGAAAGGCTGGGACTGCATCCGGACCATCCCTTCGGGCTCGTCGTGGCGATGATGCGCGAGGATGTGAAACGGCGCTCCTATCACTTTCTGATCGAAGCCCTTTCCCGGATCGAGGAGCCTCTGGACATGGTCGTCGCCGGCGATGGTCCGGCGCGCGCCGAGATCGCCCGCCGCTTCGCGGATCTCTCTCTCGAGACGCGTCTGATCGGCGGCGTCTGTCCCGCCGCGCTGCCCGAGCTCTATGGCGCCTGCGATCTCTTCCTCTGGCCCGGCTTCGGCGAGGCCTATGGCATGGCCTATCTGGAGGCCCAGGCGGCGGGCCTGCCGGTGGTCGCCCTGAATACCGCCGGAGTCGCCGAGGTGGTGGTCGAGGGGAAGAGCGGCATCCTGGTCCGGGAAGAACGGCCGGAGGCCTTCGCCGCCGCCATCCACGAGCTGCTCGATGCCGACAGCCGCCGGCGACGGGCCGAGACCGCCATGCAACATGTGCGCGCCAACCACGGTCTGGCACCCGCCCGCGAGACCCTGGCCGCCGCCCTCGAGGAAGCGATCGCCAATCATCGCCGCGGAGAGGAGCATCGCCCATGCGCCTCCTGATGCTGCGCCATGGCGCCACCGCATGGAACCTCGCGAGACGTCTTCAGGGGCATCTCGACCTTCCCCTCTGCGAGGCCGGCCGGGCACGCATCGCCGGTTGGAGGCTCGATGCCGCCTGGCGGCGGGCGCCCTGCCGCACCAGCCCGCTCCTCCGGGCCCGGCAGACCGCGGCGCTGCTCGGCTTTGCCGAGGCGCGCCCGGAGCCGCGCCTGATCGAGATGCACTGGGGTGCCTATACCGGCTGGCGGCTCGCCGATCTGCGTGGGCTTCTCGGCGACAGGCTGGCGGAGAACGAGGCCCGCGGCCTCGATTTCCGCCCACCTCGCGGGGAGAGCCCGCGCGAGGTAGTGGCCCGTCTCGCCGATCTTTTCCGCGAACTGGCGGGAACCGGCCGCGACCATCTGCTGATCACCCACAAGGGGGTGCGCCATGCCGCGCTGGCGCTGGCCTGCGGCTGGAAGATGCGGGGCGAGCCGCCGTTCGCCCTCGCCGACGATACCGGCCTGCTGCTCGAGCTCGACACCGACGGGCGGCCCGGGCATGTGCGGCCGCTGCCGCTCGTCCCGACCTCCGGGAGTTGAGGCATGCGGCTCCTCTTCTGGGTACAGAGCCTCTTGGGCAGCGGCCATCTGCGGCGGGCGCTGCGCATTTCCCGCGCCTGCGCCGATGCCGGCTTCGAGGTGACGCTGGTCAACGGTGGACCGCCCTCGCCCTGGCCCGCCCCGAAGGGGGTGCGGATCCTCCAGTTGCCGGTGCTGCGCGCCGCCGATGCGGCCTTCTCGGCGCTGGTCGACGAGGATGGCAGGCCGGCCGCCGATTCCCTGTGGCGCGCCCGGGCCGCTCTGCTGGCGACCGCCCTCGAGCGAACCCGTCCCGATCTCGTCCTGCTCGAGATGTTCCCCTTCGGCCGTCGTGCCTTCGCCCGCGAGCTCGAACCCTGGCTGGCGCACGCCCGCAACCTCTTCCCCCGCCTGCGCGTAGCGATCTCCGTGCGCGAGGTGCTGGTTCGCAAGACCAACCCCGACCGCTATCGGGAAATGGCCGAGCGCGCGAACCGCCTCGCCGATGCCGTGCTGGTGCATGGCGATGCGGCGTTGCTGCCCTTCGAAGCGAGCTTTCCCGCCCGCCGGCTGCTCTCGGTGCCGCTGCGACATACCGGCTATGTGGTCGAGCCGCCGCCACCGGTCCCTGCGGAAAGACGCGGCATCCTGGTCTCCGCCGGCGGTGGTGCGGTGGGTGCGCGGCTCATGGAAACGGCGCTCGCCGCCCATCCGCTCTGCCGTCTCGCCGACGAGCCCTGGCTGCTGGTCGCCGGCCGCCACGGCCGGGGGGAGACGCTGGGCCGCCGGGCACCGCCCGGAGTGACGGTTCGCGGCCACGATCCCGATCTGCCCGCGCATCTTGCGGCGGCCCGGGTCTCGGTCTCCCAGGCGGGCTACAACACGGTGGCGGAGACCCTGGCCTGCGGCACGCCGATGGTGCTGGTACCCTTCGCCGAGAGCGGCGAGGACGAACAGACCGTACGCGCCCGCGCGCTGGCGGCGAAAGGCCTCGCCCGCACCCTCGAGGACCGCGATCTCATGCCGGCAACGCTTGCCCGGGCGATCGAGGAGGCGGCGCGCACGTCGACCCGCGGACGGCCGCCGATCGCCCTCGAGGGCGCCCGACGCAGTGCCGAGCTGCTGTGCCGGCTATTGGAATGCGGAACCCTGCCATGCGACGGCTGATCTGGTGGCGCGACGATGATGCCGGACCCGACTGCCCGGAGCTCGGGCGGCTGCTGGCGCTGGCCCGGCAGTTCGAGCTGCCGCTGGCCCTGGCGGTGGTACCCGCCTGGCTGGAGCAGGGGACCGCGGCACGGATCACGGACAACGCCGGCGTCTCCGTTCTCCAACACGGCTGGACCCATGCCGACCATGCCGCGGCCGGCGGGAAGAAGATCGAACTGGGCGGCACCCGCGAGCGGAGCGCCCTCTTCGCGGATCTGCGACGTGGCCGCGATACCCTCGCCTCCGTCTTCGCCACGCGTTTCCTGCCGGTCATGGTGCCGCCCTGGAACCGCATCGCCGCCGATGTCGAAAGCGCCCTTCCCGTCCTCGGATATCGCGGCATCTCCACCTTTCGGGGACGTCGCGCGGCGGCCGTGCCCGGCCTTTCCCGGGTCGACACCCATCTCGATCTGGTGGATTGGCGCAGACGCCGCCATCTGACCGCGGAGGAGGCCCTGCCCCTGCTCGAGCGGCTGCTGGCGAGCGAGGAAGAACGGACGTTCGGCATTCTCACCCATCACCGGATCATGGACAGGCGGGCCT
>JALSRW010000140.1 GCA_026984595.1 Alphaproteobacteria bacterium | reverse complement strand
GAACAGCAGCCGGCGGGTGTCCGAGACCAGCGCCGGCACCGTCCAGCCCTGGGCGCTGCGCTCCGAGAGGGTCAGCGGGCGGGTCACCAGGATGGAGGAGAGTACCGGCAGGCTCCGTCCCGCGAGCTGCGGCGCCAGCGGCTCCGGGGTATGGCCGTTGGTGGCGATCAGCACGCGTGCGGCGCGCACGGTGCCGCCCTCGGTATGCAGCCGATGCAACCGGCCGTCGGTCTCCCAGGCGACCACCGCCGAATGTTCGTGGATACGCGCCCCGTGTTCGACCGCGGCCCGCGCCAATCCGCGGGCATAGCGCAAGGGGTGCAGGCCGAAGCCGTAGGGGATCACCAGCGCCCCGTGGTTCTCGGCGAGACTCACCCCCTGTTCGGCGAGCTCCTCGGGTTCCAGCACCTCCCAGTTCTCGCCGAACAGCTCGGCCACCTCGAGGGCCTCGTTTTCGAGCTCCTCCCGGCGCCCGGGCCGGTGGGCGATCAGCAGCTCGCCCTCTCCCGCCCGCTGCGGATCGATGCGGTGCCTGGCGGCGAGATCGGCGACCAGTGCGATCGCCTCCTTCTGGGCGGCGAACCAGCGGCGGGCCTCCTGCTCGCCGAAGCGGTGCCAGATCTCGCGCCAGCCGCGTCCGCCGCCGCCCATGCAGCAGAAGCCGCCATTGCGGCCCGACGCACCCCAGCCGATCGCCCCGGCCTCCAGCACGCGCGCCGAAAGCCCATGGTCGCGCGCCAGATGGAGCGCCGCCGACAGGCCGGTGATGCCGCCGCCGATGATGGCGACATCGGCCGCCGCGTCACCGGCCAGCGGATCGACCCCCACGGGCAGCGGCCCACCGCGCCGATGCCAGTAGGTGGCCGGCGGACGGCGGGGATCGAAGAGCTCGGTTTCGTGGACCGGGGACGCCCCGAGGGCGGAGCTGGACATCGGATAGGGTCGGCACTAGCCATTGTGGCGAATGGTGCGGTGCGCTCTGGGAAACACGCCCTTGGGGACGATGGTCAAGCCTGTTTTGCCGCCAGCCTACGATCTCCTGGTCATTGCCGGCGAGCGGGACGCCTTCGACCGCGCCTGCGAGTTCGCCCGCACATCCGTCGAGGACGGGCTGCTGGTCTGGAACGAACGCCGCGACCGGCTGCAGATGGCGGTGCTGCTGGAGCCCGAGGCGGCACTGCCGATCACCCTGCAGGCGCTGTCGGTGTTCGTGCTCGCCCTGGGCGATGCGCTCGGCGGCTTCACCGCGCCGGCGCTGCCGCTGGCGCTGCGCTGGCCGAACATCGTTCTGGTGGACGGCATGGAACTGGCCCGTGCCCGCTGCACCTGGGCCGAGCCGGCCGCGGCGGGCGACATCCCGGCCTGGCTGGTCCTCGGTCTCGACATGCCGTTGCACGAGCCGCCCGAGCCCGGCCGCGAGCCCGACCGCTGGACCCTCGAAGGGGCGGCCGGCGGGTCGGTGGCGCCGGCCGAGATCGTCGCGCAGATCGGGCGCCATTTCCTGCTCTGGACGGATCGCTGGCAGCGCGAAGGCTTCGCCCCCATCGCCCGCGCCTGGAACCAGCGCCTCGACGGAAAGGGCCGGGTGCAGACATTCGAACTCGGCGGCGTCGCGGCCGCCGGCATCGTCGAGGGAATCGACAACGAGGGCCGCCTGCTGATCGGCGGCCGACGGCTCGGCCTGTACGAGCTGCAACCGCAGTCGCTGTCCCGGCCATGCTGATGCTCAAGACCTTTCGTTTCGATGCCACCGACGAGCGGGTCTTCGAGCGCGCCGCCGCGGCCGGTGAATGGGCGATTCCGGGCGGTTTCCTGTTCGCCGGCGACAGCACCGAAACCCTTTCGGGCAAGCGCCGCCAGGCGTTCGAAAGCGGCTTTCTCGGTCTCGACAGCTTCGGCTGGTCGAGCTTCGCCATCGTTTCCGAAATCGCCGAGGAGCGGTTCGAGGAACTGGTGATCGGGCTCGCCCGTCGCTTCGTGCGGGATTTCGGCGCTCCCGACATGGCGGCGGCGCTGCCGGTGGCACGGGGCGAGCTGGAATTCGCCCGCGAACTCTGCTGCCATCCCGTCAATACCGTGCTGGTGGTGGAGCGCAGCCTGTCGGAGGAAGGGATACGCGAGCGCTTCCGCACCCTGCGTCGGGAAGCGGCTCCACATGCCCGGATCTGGGACATTCTCGAAGAAGACGGCCCCGGGGAGAACGAGCCGTGACCGGAGACCGATCCTTCTGGCCCGGCTGCGGCTTCGCGACCCTGGCCCGCGACGGGCGCGGCCGGCTGCGGGTCACCGAGGATTTCCTGCGGCTCTATCTGATGCGGCCGGAACTGGCGCCGCAGGCGGAAAGCTGCGAGGCGGAACGGGCCCTGCACGCGGCATTGATGGAGGACCCGGGACGGCCGGTGACGCCGGTCAACCTCCTGCGCATCCGCGATCGCGACGCCGTGGAGAACTGGGAGCTGTTCCTCGCCTTCCGCAACCGGCTGCTGGCCCGGGAAACGATCGAGGACACCTATCTCTCCCTCTTTCTGGATCCGCTGCCGGCGCTGCCCCCGCTGTTCGTCGATCATCTCGCCCAGCTCATCCTGAAGGGGATGTTCGAGGCCCGGCCCGATCCCCTGCGCCTGCGCGCGGCCGAACTGTTCTTCCGGCCGCAGAAGGTGCGCATCGAGGAGGGGGCCATCCTGGCCGCCGACGAGGCGACCCTGGAGCAACTCGTGGAGACCGGCGGCTTCGGCAATCTCGGCCGCCTCGTCCGGGAAGCGGCGGGCCGGCTTCGCACGGTGGAACTCGGCATCCTCACCGAGGACAACGCCCACAGCTATTTCACGCGCAGCGACCGCTTCGACCTGGTGCTCGATCTGTCCTTCACCCGCCCCGGCCTCGATGCCTTGTGCCGGGTGCTGGAAGCCTGGCTCGCGCATCTTCTCGATCTCGCCGTCTCGATCCAGCCGCTGGCCCGGGTGCGCGACGAGCATTGGCGGTGGCATGTCGGACTCGACGCCGAGGCCACGGCGATCCTCAACGATCTGTTCGAGGGGCGGGAAGTGGCCGAGGAACGCCTCGCCCGTCTGCTGGCCCTGTTCCGCATGGAGTTCCGGGATCCGAGCCTGCTGCCGGCGGCCCTGCGCGGCCGGCCGGTCTATCTGGGCCTGGCCATGGACGCCCGCAATCGGCTGCGTCTCAAGCCCCAGAACCTGCTCGTCAACCTGCCGCTGGCCGAGGCGGCCTGATCCGGGGACCGGTGATGCACGAAGATCTGTTCCACATGAGCGTACGCAAGTTTTTGAAGAAACTCGGGATTACCGCCCAGCGCGAACTCGAGCGGAAGATCCGCGAGGCGCTCGCCGAAGGCCGTCTGAAGGGCGACGAGGAACTCGATGTCGAGGCCCGGGTGATCCTCGGGAAGGTCGGTCTCGATCTCGTCGTCCGCGGCCGGATTCACCTCGAATAGGGGCTATTCCCCGCCGTCTCCCTGCTTGCGATCGGTCTCGAGTCTGCGCTTGATGGCCTCCAGTTCCTCGCGTTCGCGCAGGTAATCCTCGGTGACCCGGGGACGGTGCGGATCACCGAGGGCGAAGGGGCGGTCCTTCTTCTCGAACTCGACGATGACGCGGCAATCCTCGCACATCCGTAACCGCGCGATCTGCTCGGGGCTGGCGAACATCGAATGGCTGCCGGCGAGTCGGGCGACGATACGCTCGATCGAGCTCCTGGTGCCGAACGGCTTGCCGCAGCGCACGCATTCGAACGGCTCCTCCTCCTTGATCACCCGCGGCTCCTGGGCGAGGGCGCCGAAATGGAGACGCGGCTCGAGACGGATCACCTTTTCCGGGCAGGTGGTGCGGCACAGCCCGCATTGCACGCAGGCCTCCTCCAGAAAGCGCAGGGTCGGCCGATCGGGGTGATCGAGCAGGGCGCCGGTGGGACAGGCACCGACGCAGGACAGGCAGAGGGTACAGCCCTCGGTGTCCACGACCACCGTGCCGAACGGCATCCCCTCGGGCAAGGGCAACACTTCGCGGGGTTGCGGCGCCATCTCGTGGAGATGGTCGAGCGCGAGCCGCAGGAGCTGGCGCTTGCCGCCCATCGGCAGGAAGCTCGCCGGGGGAATCGGTGCCGCCTCCGCCGGCATCCGGAGCGCTTCGCCGAGATGTTCGGGATCGTCCTCGAGCAGCAGTCGCAGCCGCCGCCCTTCGTAGCCGAGACCGGACAGCACCGCCTCCAGGAGCTCCGCCGCTGCCCGCAGGGCCGCGGTCTCCTCGTGCTTTCGGGGCGGCACCAGCAGATCGACGCGGTCCGCACCATAGGCCAGAGCCGCGGCCAGCAACTCGGAACCGATCTGGGTGATCTCGTTGACCCGGAAGGGCAGCACCACCGCCGGCAGGCCCTCGCCGAAGCGCGCCAGGGCGCTCAGCAGCTCGCCGCCGTGACGCTCCTCGTAGAAGAGCAACCGCGGGGATTCGCCGCCGGCCCGGCGGTAGGTAGCCAGCAGCGTGCGCAGCCGCTCGAGCTGGAGATCGGGGCGGGGCACGGCATAGGTGGCGGCACCGGTCGGACAGACGCTGCCGCAGGTACCGCAACCGGCGCAGATTCGGGGATCGATGGCGACGTGATCGCCGTCGGGGGTGATGGCGCCGGTGGGGCAGTTGTCGAGACAGCGGGTGCAACCCACGAGACCGGCCCGGGCATGGGCACAGAGACCGGCATCGTAGGAAACATAGCGGGGCTTCTCGAACTCGCCGACCAGCCCCACCAGCTCCAGAAGCGCGGCGGCCACCGCCGCCGGGTCGCGCGGATCGGGGCGGAAATAGCCATCACGCTTCTCCGGTGCCGGAAACCAGGGGGTCTCGCCGGACAGATCGAGCACCAGATCGAAGCGCAGGGTCTGCCGCCCGGAGGCGGGCTCGAACTCCAATACCGAGCGCGAGGAGACGCGCGCCGGCGCCCAGCCCTCGATCTCCACCTCGAAAGCCCCGAGATGGCCACGGGCACCGCGCACACGGCCGGTGAAGATGGGCAGTTCGAAAACCCGCGGCGGCATCACCTCGCGGCGGCCGCTCAGCAGCAGGGTGGGAGCCAGCGCCTCGCCGAGCCGACGGGCCGCCTCGAGGGCGGTCTCGTCGTGACCGTAGACCAGCACCCGCCCCTCCGAGCGCAGGGTGACGGCGGTGGCCGGCGGCAGGTCGATGGTGGCCTCGGCGAGCAGCGCGGCCATTTTCGGCAGGGCGGCCCGCCCCTCCTCCGACCAGCCCGCACGGTCGCGGATATCGACGAAACGGAGCTCCCCTTCATAGCCCTGCTGTTCGGCCAGTTCGCGAAACAGCGGGGCTTCCTGCTCGCAGGCCACGATCAGTTCCGGGCTGCACTCGAGGGCGCGCTTGAAGGATTCCACCTGCGTGCGGCAGAGATGGGTGAAGGGCGCGGTCTCGGCGGGGGCGCCCAGGGCCTTCGCCAGCCGGTCGGCGGCCAGCGGCATCGTCCCCTGGCAGGAACAGAGCAGGCATTCCTTGCCGGCGAGTTTCATGACAGCCCTCCACCCGAAGCGGCACGATCCGAAGAAAGCTTGACGGCCCGGCCCTGCATAGCAAGACTCGGGGCTCGCCTACAGGGGATAAAGCCGGGCCATGCACGAAGGCGATCGGGAGGGAGCAGGCGGCGCGGTCCGCGGGAGCGAACGCAGCGCGGTGATGATGTTGGGGGTCGTGGTGGAGCGCCGTGCCGTCGACCACCCCTGGCAGAAATGGGGCTGGCGTGCCGTTTCCCTGATCCCCGGCGCGGCGCCGGTCGCCGAATGGCGTTTGCTGCGGCACGATGGCGAATGCGCCCGGTACCATGCCGCAACCCTGCCGCTCGAGATCCATCGCACCGACACCGAGGCCTACAAATACAATCTGTCGGGCCGTCCGGCGGTCTATGTGGTGATGCGCGAGACCGAGGATGGCACCTTTCCCTGGCAGCCGGTGGAGCTCACGGTGTCGCCCTGGGACGCCCAGGCCCACAACGAGACCGCCGAGGACCGCATCGAGGTGGTGCCGATGCCCGAACCGGTGATCGCCTGGCTCAAGGATTTCGTCGATCGCCATCATGTCGACCGGCCGTTTCTCAAGCGCCGCCGCAAAGGCCGGGACAGGGCACCCCACGAGTCCGCCGAATTCGTGCCGCTCAACCGGGAGCGCGGGTGATGGCCGGGGAAACGGGCCGCGAAAAGGAGGGCTTCGTATCGCGTTGGTCGCGCCTGAAGCGGCAGCAGGCGCCATCTTCCGAGGAGACGGCCCTGCGGCCCGGAACCGATGGACCGCCACCCGCCGGGCCGCCGCAGGAATCGGCGGAATCGCCGCCGGTCGAAGCCTTGCCCGATCCCGACAGCATGGAGCCGACCGCCGATTTCAGCGTGTTCCTGCGCGAAAACGTGCCCGAGATGCTGCGTCGCAGGGCGCTGCGGCGGCTGTGGCGGAGCAACCCGATCATCGGTGCGGTGGACATGCTGGACGATTATTGCGAGGACTTCACCGATGCGGCCACCGTGATCCCGGCCCTCCGAACCGTCTACGAGCGCGGCAGGGGGATGCTCGAGCCGGCCGAGGGGCAGGACGCCGAGCACGGCGCCGCGCAGAAGGCCGAGGACGGCGACGAGCAGAGGGCCGAGAACGAGATCGGGCCGCCTCCGGAAGACCGGATCGAGCCCGCGGAAGGACCCGGAGAGCAGGCCGAGGAGACCTCGCGGGAGGGCGGATCGGAGGATGTCTGAGGGCTCCTTGCGCCGACCGGAATGAAAGGGTAAACTTTCTCTGGCGGGCGATCGAACGATCCGGCATGGCAGGAGCCGGAGGTCAGGGAGAAGATGGAGAGTACCGTCGTCGAACCGGAATGTGCGATCGGCAGCGAGGAGCGTCTCCGGCTACTGCCCTACAAATTGCTGGCGCGCTATTTCGCGGCCCCGCCCGACCGGGAACTGCTCGACCTGTCGGCCCGGTTGGAGGGTGACGGGACACCGTTCGGCAGGGCTCTCGCGGCACTCGCCGCAGCCGCCGCCGAGGCCACGCCGGAGGGCGTGGAGGAGGAATACCAGAGCCTTTTCATCGGCCTCGGGCGGGGCGAGATCCTGCCCTACGCATCCTACTATCTGACCGGGTTTCTGCAGGAGCGACCGCTGGCCGAACTGCGGATCGAGCTCGAGCGGCTGGGCGTCGCCCGCGCCGAGGACACGGCCGAGCCCGAGGATCATGTGGCGGCGCTCTGCGAGGTCATGGCCGGGCTGATTTCCGGCGCCTTCGGCGACGGGCGCCTCACTACCCAGAAACGGTTCTTCGAGACCCACATGGCGCCGTGGATGGGGCGCCTTTTCGCCGATCTCGAGAAGGCCCGTTCGGCCCGTCTCTACCGTCATGTGGCGAGGGTCGGGCGGTGCTTCCTGGAGATCGAGGAGACGGCATTCGCCATGATCGACGGACACGAGGCAGCGGTGTCGGTCGGCGATTGAGGCAAGGAGCTGGCTGCCGGGGAAGGTGGAACGATGCGCAAAGACACGAACCAAGCGAAGCCGGGGCGTCGCGACTTCCTGAAGCTCGCCGGCATCGGGGCGGTTGCCGCGGGCGTGGCCGGTGTCACGGGCCAGAAGGCGGAAGCCGCACCGGATACCGAGGCGAAGAGCTCGGGCTATCGTCTCACGCACCATGTCAGGAAAGTCTACGAACTCGCGCGCTTCTAGGCCGCGGTGCGAAGAGCCAATCTGGAGTAGGCCATGCTCAGAAAACGGACTTCAGGGAGTGTCACCGGGGCGAAGCTGTCGGCCACACTGGCCGGGCTTGCGATGGGTGCCGTCGACCGCCGCGCGTTCCTTCGAAACTCGGGCCTCGCCGCCGGCGGTCTCGCCGCCGCGGGGGCGCTTTCGGGCGGCATGGTGCGCAAGGCCGAGGCGCAGTCCGCGAGCCGCGGCACCGCCGAGGTGGAGATCAAGAAGACGGTGTGCAACCACTGTGCGGTCGGCTGCACGGTGATCGCCGAGGTGAAGAAGGGCGTGTGGGTCGGCCAGGAACCCGGCTTCGACAGCCCGATCAATCTCGGCGCCTACTGCGCCAAGGGCGCATCGGTGCGCGATTTCGCCATCGGCGAGCGGCGCCTCCGCTACCCGATGCGGCTCACCGGCGGCAAATGGCAGCGGGTGTCGTGGGAAGACGCGATCAACGAGATCGGCGACACGATGCTCAAGATCCGCGAGGAGTCGGGCCCGGATTCCGTCTACTGGCTGGGCTCGGCCAAGCACAACAACGAACAGGCCTACCTGTTCCGCAAGTTCGCCGCCTTCTGGGGAACCAACAACGTCGACCATCAGGCGCGGATCTGTCATTCGACCACGGTCGCGGGTGTCGCCAACACCTGGGGCTACGGGGCGATGACCAACTCCTTCAACGACATCCATCGCTCCCGTGCGATCATCATGTTCGGCTCCAACGCCGCCGAGGCCCATCCGGTGGCCATGCTCCACATCCTCAAGGCCAAGGAGCAGAACAACGCGCCGCTGATCGTCTGCGATCCGCGCTTCACCCGCACCGCCGCCCATGCCGACGAATATGTGCGTTTCCGCTCCGGCACCGATGTGGCGCTGGTGTGGGGCATTCTCTGGCACATCTTCGAGAACGGCTGGGAGGACAAGGAGTACATCCGGCGCCGCGTCTGGGGGATGGACCGGGTGCGTGAAGAGGTCCGCAAATGGACCCCCGAGGAGGTGGAGCGGGTCACGGGCGTGCCCGGCTCGCAGCTCCGTCGCGTCGCCCGTCTGCTGGCCAACAACCGGCCGGCGACCCTGATCTGGTGCATGGGCGGCACCCAGCACACCATCGGCAACAATTTCACGCGCGCCTACTGCATTCTCGAGCTGGCGCTCGGCAACATCGGTGTCAGCGGCGGCGGGGCCAACATCTTCCGCGGCCATGACAATGTGCAGGGTGCCACCGACATGGGCGTGCTGAGCCACACCCTGCCCGGCTATTACGGTCTTTCCACCGGGGCCTGGAAGCACTGGTCGCGGGTGTGGGAAGTCGATTACGAGTACATGCTGGGCCGCTTCGCTTCCAAGGAGCTGATGGAGTCCAAGGGCATTCCGGTCTCCCGCTGGTTCGACGGCGTGCTCGAGGACAAGGCGAACATGGACCAGCCCGACAATGTCCGGGCGATGGTCTTCTGGGGGCACGCACCGAACTCCCAGACCCGCCTGCCGGACATGAAGCGGGCCATGGAGAAGCTCGATCTGCTGGTGATCATCGACCCGCATCCGACCTTCTCCGCGGTGCTCCACGACCGCACCGACGGCGTCTATGTGCTGCCGGCGGCGACCCAGTTCGAGACCTACGGTTCGGTGACCGCCTCCAATCGCTCGCTCCAATGGCGCGAAAAGGTGTTCGAGCCCTTCTTCGAGGCCAAGCCGGATCACGAGATCATGTACCTGTTCGCGAACAAGCTCGGGTTCGCGGACGAGATGTTCAAGAACATCCAGGTCAACGGCAGCGAGCCGCTGATCGAGGACATCACCCGCGAGTTCAATCGCGGCATGTGGACCATCGGCTACACCGGCCAATCGCCGGAACGGCTGAAGGCGCACATGGCCAACCAGCACACCTTCGACCGGACCACGCTCCGGGCCAATGGCGGGCCGGCCGACGGTGAATACTACGGCCTTCCCTGGCCCTGCTGGGGTACGCCCGAGCTCAAACATCCCGGTACACCCATCCTCTACGACACCAGCAAGCATGTGATGGAAGGCGGCCTCACCTTCCGCGCCCGCTTCGGGGTCGAGTACGAGGGGGAGAATCTGCTGGCAGAAGGCAGCTATTCGGTGGGCTCGGAGATCAAGGACGGCTACCCCGAGTTCACCATGGAGATGCTGATGCGGCTCGGCTGGGATCAGGATCTCACCGAGGAGGAGCGGGCCACCATCGAGGCCATCGCCGGCCCCAAGACCAACTGGAAGGTCGATCTTTCGGGCGGCATCCAGCGGGTGGCCCTCAAGCACGGCTGTGCCCCCTTCGGCAATGCCAAGGCGCGCTGCTATGTGTGGACCTTCCCGGATCCGATCCCCGTCCACCGGGAGCCGCTGTATACGCCGCGTCGCGACCTGGTGCCGGATTATCCGACCTACGAGGATCGCAAGTTCTATCGCCTGCCGACCCTCTACAGGTCGATCCAGCAGCAGGATTTCTCCAAGGACTTCCCGATCATCCTCACCTCGGGACGGCTCGTCGAATACACCGGCGGTGGCGACGAGACGCGCTCCAATCCGTGGCTGGCGGAGCTGCAGCAGAACATGTTCATCGAGGTCAACCCCTTCGACGCCAACACCATCGGCGTCCGCGACGGACAGATGGTGTGGGTCGAGGGGCCCGAGGGTGGCAAGGTGCTGGTGAAGGCCATGGTCACCGAGCGGGTGGGACGCGGCGTGGCCTTCATGCCGTTCCACTTCGGCGGCTGGTTCCAGGGCGAGGATCGTCGCCACAAATATCCCGAAGGCGCCGATCCCTACGTTCTGGGAGAAGCGACCAATACGGCGCAGACCTACGGCTACGACTCGGTCACCCAGATGCAGGAGACCAAGACGACGCTCTGCCGCATCCAGCCGGCGTAAGGAGGCTAGACAATGGCGAGAATGAAATTCCTGGTCGACGCGGACCGCTGCATCGAGTGCAACGCCTGCGTCACCGCCTGCAAGAACGAGAACGATGTGCCCTGGGGCATCAACCGGCGGCGGGTGGTCACCCTCAACGACGGCATGCCCGGCGAGCGCTCGATCTCCGTGGCCTGCATGCATTGCTCCGATCCGCCCTGCATGGCGGTCTGCCCGGTCGACATCTTCTATCAGACCGAAGAAGGGGTGGTGCTGCACAACAAGGAGCTGTGCATCGGCTGCGGCTACTGTTTCTACGCCTGCCCGTTCGGGGCGCCGCAGTATCCGCAGACCGGCAATTTCGGTACCCGCGGCAAGATGGACAAATGCACCTTCTGCAGCGGCGGTCCGTTGCCCGACAACAGCGAGGCGGAGTACCGCATGTACGGGGCCAACCGTCTGGCCGAGGGCAAGCTGCCGATCTGTGCGGAGATGTGCGCCACCAAGGCGCTGCTCGCCGGCGATGGCGACGTGATCTCGGACATCTACCGGGAACGCATCGTCGCACGCGGCTTCGGCGCCGGTGCCTGGGGATGGGGCACCGCCTACCAGATCAAGGGCGGCATCTGAGGATCGCACGGGTCGGAGACGCATCGTCTCCGACCCCCGCCCTCATGCTCCCGGGGCGGCGGGGTCTTGCCTCGCCGCTTTTTTTCGGTCCGGGCCTGCAGTAAGACAACGCAGGATGCGCGGAGGTACCACGAGGAATGGCGGAATCGGCAGCGCAGACCGGCGGCAGCGGCGGCAGCATTCTGGGCATCGTGATCCGGGTGATCGTCGCACTGGCCCTGCTCGGCCTCCTGATCTGGGTCGTCCGGGATCTCGGGGACCGGCCTCTGACGAGCCGTCCCCTGACCTTGGAGAAGGGACGCTATGTCGGCCCCGTGGAAACGCCGTTACCGGACGGAATGGTCGAGCGAACGCGCGAGCGCGCGCGGTTCGAACGCTTCTGACGGGGCTGGAGGTGAGCATGAGAACTCCTTCTCGCCGATTCGCCGGCTGGCTGGGCCTGCTGGCACTGTTCTTCGTCCTGCCGATGGTGGTCGCACTCGCCCAGACCCCGATCCCGGTTCCCCCCGAAAGCGTGCGGCCACCGGCCAATGCGGTGCGCGGCGATCCGGAACCCGACATGGTGACGGTGGTGCCGCAGCCCGCACTCACCGACATCTGGCGGCAGATCCGCCGCGGCGTGGAAGGCAAGGTCTCGATCCCCGACCCGCTGGCCGGACGCCTGATCCAGTCGGAAGGCGAACTCTGGCGTACCCTCCGCAACGGCCCCTATCGGGTCTATCCGGCGGTGTTCCTGCTCGCGGTGATTGTCGTGATCGCGGTCTTCTTCGCGCTACGCGGTCGGATCCGCATCCGCGCGGGACGCTCGGGGATCCGGGTGCCACGCTTCGGTTTCTTCGAACGTTTTTCGCATTGGCTGACCGCGACCTGTTTCATCGTTCTGGGCCTCACCGGGCTCAACATGCTGTACGGGCGCGAGATCCTGATGCCGTTGATCGGCCGCTCGACCTTCGCCGATCTCACTCTCTATGGGAAAATCGCCCACAACTACCTGGCCTTCGGCTTCATGCTCGGTCTGACCCTGCTGTTCCTGCAGTGGGTCTGGTTCAACTTCCCCAACCGCCACGATCTGATCTGGATCCTCAAGGGCGGCGGTCTGTTCGGCGGCCACGTCCCCTCCAGGAAGTTCAACGCCGGTCAGAAGCTGATCTTCTGGGTGGTGATCCTGGGCGGCCTCTCCCTCAGCATGTCCGGGCTGCAGCTCCTGTTTCCCTATCAGCTCCATTTCTTCCAGGCGACCTTCCGTTTCCTCGAATCCTGGTTCTCCCTGGGTCTGCCCACCGAGCTCTCGGCCCTGCAGGAACAGCAGCTCGCGGCCATCTGGCACGGTCTGTCCGGCATCGTGATGATCGGCGTCATCCTCGCCCATATCTATATCGGTACCTTGGGCATGGAGGGCGCCTTCGAGGCGATGTGGGAGGGCGAAGTGGATCTCAACTGGGCCCGGGAACATCACGATCTCTGGCTCGAGGAACTGACGCGCAAGGGTACCGTGCAACAACCTGCGGAATAGGCCTCGAGATGCCGCGCAGAGCCCCGCTGATGGTGCTTCTCTGGATCGTCGCCATGCTCGGCGCCACGCCGGCCCGGGGCTTGACTCCGCAGGAGGTGGCACGCCGGCTCGCCGAAACCTACGGAGTCGATGTGCTGCGGGTGCGCGAGCTCGAAGAGAATGGGCGGCGCCTCTATGCGATCACGGTGATGCTGCCGGGCGGCAATCGCAACGATGCCTTCCAGGTCGGCACCCTGCTGGTCGATGCCGAAAGCGGCGAGCCGGTGCCCCGCTTCGGCCACGGGCCGAGCGGCTACGAGCTGCCGCCGCCGGTGAAGGGATCGGCGCCCGAACCGACCGCCGATCGGATCCGGGAGCGGACGTTCGAAAGGGAGTGAAACGGCGAGGTCGCACATGCGATGGCAAAAGAACCCCGAATTTCGCCATCCAACGAAAGGTTCCGCCGGCTGGGCCGTCGTTCTCGCCGGTGCGATCGTCTGGACCGCGAGCGCGATGGCCGAGACCGATGCGCCCCTGGTCCAGCATGGGGGGCCGGCCAAGGCGGTGGCCCTGACCGGCGACGACCGCTACGCGGTGACCGCCGGCTTCGACTACAGCCTGGTGGTCTGGGATCTGGCGCGGCTCGCACCCTTGCGGCGCCTGCTCGGTCATGACGCACCGCTCAACGATGTGGCGGTCTCGGCCGATGGGCGGCTCGCGGTCTCGGCCAGCGACGACGGCACCGTGGGGGTCTGGAACCTCGATCAGGGAACCCTGCGTGCACGACTTCGGGGACACGAGGCGAAGGTGGCGGCCGTGGCTCTGAGCGGCGACGGGAAGCGTGCCGCCTCGGCCGGCTGGGACGGCACGGTGCGCGTCTGGGATCTGCCTTCGGGCCGCGAGCTGCGGCGCTTTCGCGACCCGTCGCGGCGCTTCACCACGGTGGCTTTCGCCGAGAACGGGAGGTTGCTCGCCGCCGGCGATCATACCGGCGCCCTGCGTCTCTGGCGTCTCGCCGATGGCGTTCCCCTCTGGGAGAAGAAGGGCAACGGCTTTCCCATCACCCGTCTGCTGCTGCTCGACGACCGGCTGGTGACCGGCTCCATCGACGGCACCATCCGCGGCCATGCGGTCGCTGGCGGAGACGAGCTGTTTCGTTTCGAGGGACAGGAAAAGCCGGTGCTCGGTCTGGCCGCCTCGGCCACCGCCGGGCGTCTCGCCAGCGGCACCGCGGCCGGCACCATCTATTTGTGGAACCTCGCCGAAGGACGCGCCGAACGGGTTCTGCGCGCCCCCGAGGGGCCGGTCTGGGGACTCGCCTTTGCCGGCGATGGCCGGACCCTCTATTCGGTCCACAACGACGGTGCCATGCGCGTCTGGGAGGTGGCCAGCGGCGCCCTCCTCGCGGGTCCGCCCGATCTCTATCGCACCGCCACCGACAGGTTGTCGGGGCACGATCGCGGCGCCAAGCTCTTCCGCACCTGCAGCAAATGCCATTCGGTGACCCCGGACAGCGAGAACAAGTCCGGCCCCACCTTCTACGGGCTGATCGGCCGCCGGGCCGGCTCCGTGTCGGGCTATCCCTACAGCCGGGCACTGGCGGAGAGCGGCATCGTCTGGACCGAGGAAACCCTGGCGCGGCTGTTCGAGCTCGGCCCGGAGAACTACTTGCCGGGTACCAGAATGCCCTTCCAGCGCATGCCGGACCCCGAGGACCGGGCCGAGCTGGTGGCCTACATCGCCCGCGTCACCCGGCCCGAAAACGGCCCGCAGCAACCGGGAAAGCGCCCATGAAACCGTTTTTGACCGCTCTGCTCGCGACCGTGGGGATCGCCGTCACGGTGCATTTCACCTTCCAGTGGTTGGAACCACAGTGGAACAGCGCCGTGGTGCCGAGCCAGCCGAGCGTGCGCCTCTCGCCGGAGGACCTGCCCTCGCCCGCATGGTAGGCCACCGGGCCATTTTTCTTCTTGCAGCAGGGGCGAAAACCGCGCATCGCCTGTGGGCGGGAGGGTCGACGACCGTCTCCTGCGGGGAAAGCATACAGCGTCGATCCAGGGTGTTTCGGGGGGAGCAATGGGCGCGAGCCGGGGACGCATCGAGGGACGGGAACCGCGCGGGAGAACCACGCCACGGGGCCGCCAGGTCGATCCCGGGGCACTCGCAGAGGTACGGGCGCTGCTCGGCGATCGGCCACGACGCCCCGATCTGCTGATCGAACATCTGCACCTTCTGCAGGACGGCTTCGGCCACCTTTCCGCCCGTCATCTGGCCGCGCTCGCCGAGGAGATGCGCCTGCCCCAGGCGGCGGTCTACGAGGTCGCCACCTTCTATGCCCATTTCGATGTGGTGAAGGAAGGCGAGGAAGCGCCGCCGCCGGTCACCATCCGGGTCTGCGACAGCCTTCCCTGCATGCTGGCCGGCGCCGCCGAACTGTACGAGGCTCTGCAGCGCCGCCTCGATCCCGCCCGGGTGCGCGTGCTGCACGCCCCCTGCATGGGCGCCTGCGACCGGGCGCCCGCCTGCATGGCGGAAACGCGGCTCCTGGCCCCGGCAGAGGCGGCAGAGGTGGTGCGCCTGGTGGAAACCGACGATCTCGAGGCCGAGCCGCCTTCCCATATCGGGCTCGCCGCCTACCGCAACATGGGCGGGTATCGGCTGCTGGAAGCGGTGCGGAGCGGTTCCCGCAGAGACGTGATCGAGGTGCTGAGTAACGCCGGTCTGCGCGGGCTCGGTGGGGCGGGCTTTCCCACCGGGCGCAAATGGCGGATCGTCGCCGAGCAGCCCGCCCCGCGCTATCTCACGGTCAACGCCGACGAGGGCGAGCCCGGCACTTTCAAGGACCGCCACTGTCTGGCGAGCGATCCCCACCGGATGCTCGAAGGCGCGCTGATCGCCGCCGCGGTGGTCGGCATCGAGCGCATCTACATCTATCTCCGCGACGAGTATCCCGAGATCCACGCCCTGCTGGGGGCGGAAATCGCCGAGCTCGAGAAAGCGGGGATCGTCGCCCCCGGCTTCATCGAGCTGCGCCGCGGCGCCGGTGCCTATATCTGCGGCGAGGAATCGGCGATGATCGAGAGCATCGAGGGCAAACGCGGCCTGCCCCGTCATCGCCCGCCCTATGTGGCGAGCGTGGGGCTCTTCGGCCGCCCGACGCTGGTCAACAATGTGGAGACCCTGTTCTGGGTCCGGGACATCCTCGAAAAGGGCGCCGACTGGTTCGCCGCCCAGGGCAGGCGGGGGCACAAGGGCTTCCGCTCCTTCTCGGTGTCGGGACGGGTCCGGCAGCCGGGCGTCAAGCGTGCTCCCGCGGGCATCACCGCCCGCGAGCTGATCGAGGAGTTCTGCGGCGGCATGGCCGAAGGGCACCGGCTCGGGGCCTATCTTCCGGGCGGTGCCTCGGGCGGCATCCTGCCCGCCAGCATGGCCGATATCCCCCTCGATTTCGGCACCCTCGAGGAGCACGGCTGCTTCGTCGGCTCGCATGCGGTGATCGTACTCTCCGACCGGGACGATCTGCGGGCCGTGGCCCGCAACCTGCTGCGTTTCTTCGCCGCGGAATCCTGCGGCCAGTGCACCCCCTGTCGGGCGGGCACCGAGAAGGCGGTACGGCTGATGGAAGCCGGAGAGTGGGACCGGACGCTGCTCGATGCTCTCGCCGAGGTGATGGCCGAGGCCTCGATCTGCGGTCTCGGCCAGGCCGCCGGCAATCCCCTGAAAAGCCTGTTCCGCTTCTTTCCCGAAATCTTCGAGCCCTCGGAGTAAGCGGCGATGCCCGAGACCATCCGTTTTCTGCTCGACGGGCGCGAGGTCGAGGCCCGGCCGGGCGAGACCATCTGGCAGGTGGCGGCGCGCGAGGGCACCGAAATCCCCCATCTCTGCTGGCTGCCGGAGCCCGGCTACCGGGCCGACGGCAACTGCCGTGCCTGCATGGTGGAGATCGAGGGCGAGCG
The DNA here is from genome assembly GCA_026984595.1 of Alphaproteobacteria bacterium. Lineage (GTDB taxonomy): Bacteria > Pseudomonadota > Alphaproteobacteria > Geminicoccales > Geminicoccaceae > JALSRW01. The sequence continues at coordinate 600 of JALSRW010000140.1, read as the reverse complement.
GACCCTGGCCGCCTCCTGTGTCCGCCGGCCGAGCCCCGGAATGGCGGTCCATTCCGCCTCGTCGCGGGCGCGCAAGGCGCGCGCGACGGTGATGGAGCTGCTGCTCGCAGATCAGCCGCCGCGCGCCGATGCTCATGACCCGGGCTCGCGCCTGTGGCAGTGGGCGGAGCGGATCGGGGTCACCGAAAGCCGCTTTCCGGCCCGCCCGCAACCGGCGCCCGACTGGTCGCATCCGGCGATGGCGGTGCAGCTCGACGCCTGCATCCAATGCAACCTCTGCGTGCGCGCCTGCCGCGAGGTGCAGGTCAACGACGTGATCGGCATGGCCTGGCGCGGCCACGAGGCGAAGATCGTCTTCGACATGGACGATCCCATGGGCGCCTCGACCTGTGTCGCCTGCGGCGAATGCGTGCAGGCCTGTCCCACCGGTGCTCTCCTGCCGGCCAGTGTGGTCGATCGCGAGACGGGCCGCGGCGATCTCCGAGCCGAGCGCGAGGTGCGCAGCGTCTGCCCCTATTGCGGCGTGGGTTGCCAGCTCACCTACCACATCCGCGACGGCCGCATCGCCTGGGTCACCGGGGCGCCGGGGCCGGCCAACGA
>JALSRW010000139.1 GCA_026984595.1 Alphaproteobacteria bacterium | reverse complement strand
TGGTGGACAGCGGCGGCTTCGTGCCGCTGTTCCTTCTGGCGGCCCTCTGCATGCCGCTCATCGGCGCCCTCTTCGCGCTGCGTCTCGCGCGGCGGGCGGCACGGAGTGGAGGGAAGGAAATTGGCTAGCAGGGAAACCGTCGCACGCCTCGAGCGGGCCGGTCTGTGGGCCTGGCCGCCGGCCGAGACCGCGTCGATCGCGGGCTGGCTGGCGCGGGCCGGCGGGGCTGCGAGCCGCCGCCTCAACTCGGTCGCCACCCTGAACTTCGAGGAGGGCGCCGACCCCGAGAACGCCGTCCGGCAGGCCGAGGCGTGGTACGCTGCGCGGGGCCTTCCCGCCTGTTTCCATCTGACGGATGTGGCCGTGCCCGAGGAGCTCGATGCGCTTCTCGCGGCCCGCGGCTACCGGCTCCTGACACCCACCGAAGTGCGGCTGCGGCCGCTCGGCGAGGAGATTCCGGCGGCGGCGGGGATCACGCTGGAGACCCGCCCGCGGGCCGGCTTCATGAACGCCATCGCCGAGCCCCACTGGGATGCACGGTTGCGGGCCGAGCGGGCCGCGACCTTCGCCCGCATCCGCAGGCCACATGTATTCGCGGTCGATTTCCGCGACGGCATCGCGGCGGCGGGAGGGGTCTGCGTGGTGACCGAGGGGATCGCCGTCATCCACAGCATGCGCACTCGCCCCGAATATCGCCGGCAGGGCCGTGCCCGCGCGGTGCTGGCGCGTCTTCTCGCCTGGGGCGCGGCGATGGGAGCTCGCGAGGCGATGCTGCAGGTGCGGGAGGACAATGCCGCCGCCCGCAACCTCTACGAGGCGTTCGGCTTCGCTCCGGTCTACCGCTACCGGTATCGCCAGCCGTAGGCGGGCTCAGCCGGCGGTCTTCTCCTGCCAGCGGGCGGCCGCGGCATCGTCGGCCTCCTTCGCCTCGACCCACTGGCTGCCCCGTTCGGTTTCCTCGAGTTTCCAGAAGGGCGCCTTGGTCTTCAGCCAGTCGATGAGAAAGGCACAGGCTTCGAGGGCGGCCCGGCGATGGGCGCTGGCGGTGGCCACCAGCACGATGGGCTCGCCCGGCTCCATCCGCCCGTAGCGGTGGATGACGAGACAATCCAGAAGCGGCCAGCGCCGCCGCGCCTCGGCCTCGATCCGGGCGAGCTGCCGTTCGGTCATGCCCGGATAATGCTCCAGGGTCATCGCCCGGATCCGTACATCCCCCGCCCGATCGCGCACCCGGCCGACGAAGGTGGCGATGCCGCCCACATCCCGGCGATCGGCGGCGAAGCGCGCGATCTCGGCGGCCGGATCGAAGGGCTCCCCGAGCACCCGGATCATGCCCTCAGCCTCCGGTCACCGGCGGGAAGAAGGCGACTTCGTCCTCGCGCCCGAGCGGGGTGTCGTCCTCGGCATATTCCTGATTGACGGCACAGCGCACCACCCCGGTGGCCGCCAGGGTCTCGGCGAAACGCGGATGGCGGCTGCCCAGCCAGCGTTTGAGATCGGCCACCGTCCGCACCTCCGCCGGCGGCTCCACTTCTTCCTCGGCGAGCCCGGTGCGCTGCCGCAGCCAGGCGAAATAGCGTATTCTCATGGTCGTTTCCCGAACTTCGCGCCGCTCAGCCTTTCCAGGTGACGCTTTCCGCCGCGCCGACCTCGGCCGCCTTGTCCCTCTGCATCATGTGTCCGAGGCCGGCACGCAGATAGTCGTAGCCGGTGACCAGGGTGAGGATGGCGGCGGCCCAGAGGCCCCACCAGCCGATCGCCCCGAGGGGCAGCCAGGCCGGTCCGGCGTCGCCGACGAGCAGAAAGCCGATGGCGATCATCTGCACCGCCGTCTTCCATTTGGCGAGGCGGCTCACCGGCAGGCCGACGCTGACCTCGGCCATGTACTCCCGCAGCCCCGACACGGTGATCTCGCGCAGCACGATGACCAGCGCCGGCAGCAGCGGAGCGCGATCGAATCCCACCAGCATGACCACCGTCGCCGCCACCAGCAGCTTGTCGGCGACCGGGTCGAGCCAGCGTCCGAAGGGCGACTGCATCTCCCAGGAGCGGGCCAGGTAACCGTCCACATAATCGGTGGTGGCCGCCACCAGGAACAGCAGGGCCGCCAGCCAGCGGGCCCAGGCGGCATCGATGTAGAACATGCCGAGGATCAGCGGCACCAGCAGCACGCGGCTCACGGTCAGGAGGTTCGGTGCGGTGTTCAGCATGAGGCTCATCCCCAGCCGCCATCGTGGAAATGCTCGTAGATCGTACGCGCCAGCACCCGGCTGATCCCGGGCACCTGCTCGAGATCCTCGAGGCCGGCCTGCTCCACCCCGCGCGCGGAGCCGAAATGGCTCAGGAGTGCCCGCTTGCGGGCCGGTCCCACGCCGGGGATCCGGTCGAGCACCGAGCGTCCCAGCGATCGGCTTCGTTTGCCGCGGTGGGCGGCGATGACGAACCGGTGCGCTTCGTCGCGCAGCCGCTGCAGAAGGTACAGAACGGGATCTCGCGGGTCCAGCGAGAAGGGGGCGCGGCCGGCCATGAAGAACCGTTCCCGACCGGCGTTCCGATCCGGTCCTTTGGCCACGGCGACCACCGCCAGATCGGCGAGCCCGAACCGTTCCAGTACGGTCCGGACGGTCCCGAGCTGGCCGGCGCCCCCGTCGATGAGCAGGAGATCCGGCCAGCTCGCGTCGCGTCGCTCGGGATTCTCCCTGCGCGCCCTCGCGAAACGCCGCTCCAGCACCTCGCGCAGCATGGCATGGTCGTCGCCGTGCATCGCCGCCGGATCGCGGATGGTGAAGGTGCGATAGGCCTTGCGATCGAACCCTTCGGGACCGAACACGACGAAGGCTCCCACCGCATGGCGGCCCTGGATGTGGCTGTTGTCGTAGATCTCGATGCGCCGCGGTGGCGCGGCGAGGCCGAAGCGTTCGGCGAGTGCCTCCAGGAGACCCTGCTGCCGGCTGCGTTCGGCCAGCCTGCGAGCCAGCGCGGTCTCGGCATTCTCGCGGGCGATGCGCAGCAGCTTGCGGCGCTCGCCGCGCCTGGGCAGGACGAGCTCGACGCGGTGCCCGGCCCGCTGCGAAAGGGCCTCCGCCAGAAGCGCCGGCTCGGGCAGCGGATCGGAAACCAGCACCAGCCGTGGCGGGCTGCGGTTGGCATAGAACTGGGCGAGGAAGGCGGCCAGAATCTCGCCCTGCGAGGCCTCCTGGGCGTGGGCCGGATAATAGGCGCGATTGCCGTAGTTGCGGCCGTCCCGGTAGAAGAACACCTGGACGCAGGCTTGGCCGCCCTCCACCGCCGCCGCCACCACATCGGCATCCTCGCCGCGGCGCAGATTGATGCCCTGGCGGCTCTGGACATGGGCCAGCGCCTTGAGGCGGTCGCGCAGCACCGCGGCTTCCTCGAAGTCGAGCCGCTCCGCCGCCGCGTGCATGGCCGCCGAGAGCTGCTCCTGGACCTCGCGCGAGCGGCCGCAAAGGAAGGCCCGTACCTGCTCCACCAGGGCCGCGTATTCGGCCTCGCCGATGCGCCCCACGCAGGGCGCGCTGCAGCGCTTGATCTGGTACTGGAGGCAGGGGCGCGTGCGGTTGGCGAAGATGCTGTCGGGGCAGCTCCGCAGCGGAAAGGCGCGGAGCAAGGTGCCGAGGGTTTCGTTGACCGCCCCGGCCGAGGCGAAGGGTCCCCAGTATTCGCAACCCTTCTCGCGGGCGCCGCGATGCTTGCCGAGCAGCGGAAAGGGATGGTCGCGACGCAGGCAGATGTAGGGAAAGCTCTTGTCGTCGCGCAGCAGGATGTTGAAGGGAGGACGGTGCCGCTTGATCAGATTGGCTTCGAGCAGCAGCGCTTCCACCTCGCTGCCGGTG
>JALSRW010000138.1 GCA_026984595.1 Alphaproteobacteria bacterium | reverse complement strand
CCACGAGCTGTCCCGCCTGCGGGCGAAGCGGTGGCCTGCGGCCGCATATCGTCTGGTTCGGCGAGATGCCGATGGAGATGGGGCGCATCGAGGAGGCGCTGTCGGCCTGCGGCCTGTTCCTGGCCATCGGCACTTCGGCGCAGGTCTATCCGGCGGCGGGTTTCGTCGCGACGGTGCGTGGACGCGCTCTTACCGTGGAGCTCAATCTGGAGCCCTCGGCGGCGAGTCATCTGTTCGACGAGCGGCGTCACGGACCGGCGAGCGAGGTGGTGCCGGCCTTCGTCGCCGAATTGCTGGGGGAGGAAGCGGGGCGATGACGAGAATCGATCCGGTGGAACTCACGCGGGAGCTGGTGCGGCTCGATACCGTCAATCCACCCGGCAACGAGGCCCGCTGCCTCGATCTCCTGGGCGGACTCCTCACGGAAGCGGGCTTTCGCATAACCGACGTGCCGCTGGCGCCCGGGCGGCCCAATCTGATCGCTCGGCTGCCCGGCACCGAGGACCGTCCGGCGCTGGCTTTCACCGGCCATGTCGATGTGGTGCCGCTGGGCAGCGAGCCCTGGAGCCGCGAGCCGTTCGGTGCCGAGATCGAAGGCGGCCGGCTCTACGGCCGTGGCAGCTCGGACATGAAGAGCGGCACCGCGACCATCGTCGCCGCCGCGATCGAGGCGGCGCACAGAAGCGGGGGCACGGCCCCGGTCGAGCTGGTGCTCACCTCCTGTGAGGAAATCGCCCTCGAGGGGGCGGCGACGGTCGCCCGCAGCGGCAGGCTCGGGCGGGCGGGCGCGCTGGTGGTGGCCGAGCCCACCGGTCTGCGGGCGGCGACCGGCTATCGCGGTCTCGTCTGGTGCGATCTCCATTTCACCGGGCGGACCGCCCATGCCTCCCAGCCGGAACAGGGCGACAACGCCCTTCTGAAGGCGGCGCGGGCGGCGGTGACCCTCGCCGGCTGGGATTTCGACGGGGCGGAACATCCCGCTCTGGGCCGGCCCGGCCTAAATGTCGCCCGCATCGAAGGCGGCCAGAACTACAATTCGGTGCCCGACCGCGCCAAGCTCGGGATCGACATGCGGCTGCTGCCGGAGCAGGCGCTCGAGGAGGTCGAACGACGCCTCGTCGAGATCACCGGCTGCGCCCGGCTCGAAAGGCTGATGGCGACGCCGCCGGTCTGGACCGATCCCTCGGATCCCTGGCTGCAGTCGGTCGGGCGGTTGCTCGAGGAACTCGCCGGCGAACCCGTGGAACTCGGCACCGTTCCCTACTCCACGGACGCCTCCTATCTGGCACCCGCCTATGGCGATGTGCCGGTGCTGGTGCTCGGCCCGGGTGAAGCCGAACAGGCGCACCAGACCGACGAATGGTGCGAGGTCGCCAAGATCGGAAGGGCGTTCGAGATCTATCTGCGGCTGATCGAGGCATGGGCGGCCCAGGCGGGCGCCGCCTGACGCGGGATGGCGAAGGAATTGGTGCGCGCGGCGGGGGTCGAACCCGCGGCCGGCCGGTCGATGCCGTGCCGGCCCCGGCCCACTCGGCATGCGCGCAGACAGTGAGGCTACGGATCGCGCCGCGCGGCGCCAGCGCGATTCACCCGGTCGTGTCCCATCGTGCGCTCACGATTTGCGGAACGGCTGCCCGTGGGTGCGGGCGTAGGCCTCTTCGAAGGCGGCGACCTTCTCCGGGGGTGCCTCCTTCTGATAGCGCGCCTTCCATTCCGCGTAGGGCATACCGTAGACGATCTCGCGGGCTTCCTCGTAGGAGAGGGTGAGGCCCCGCTCCTCGGCCGCCGCCCGGTACCATTTGGACAGGCAGTTGCGGCAGAAGCCGGCGAGATTCATGAGATCGATGTTCTGCACATCGCTCCGCTCCCGCAGATGCTGCAGCAGCCGGCGGAAGGCCGCCGCCTCCAGCTCGATGCGGATCCTCTCGTCGATCTCCGTCATGCTGCGATCCTTCCTTTCCTCGTCCATGTCGTTCGCGTCATCGCCCGGACTTCAGTCGGGCACGCCCTCGAGGGTGGCGTCGATCAGCCACAGGGCGACGGCGCGCCGCGCCTCGACATCCTCGGCGCCGGCCTCGCGCGCCTCGCGATAGATCCGGAGCTGATGGTCGGCGCTGGTGCCGCGTGCGACGATCTCCGACGCCCGCCGCACCTCGTCGAGACAGCCGAGCTCGGCGGCCGACTCCGACACGAGGGCCACGAGTTCCCCTACGAGTTCTCGAAAGGGCACCATCTCCGACTGACCGAAATCGGCCAGCTCGCCCTCCACCCCCCAGCGCTGCGCCCGCCATTTGTTCTCGTTGAGGAGGATGGGGCGGTACTGGCGCCAGCGCTGGTTGTTCCGGCGGAGGCGAAAGAGCATCGCCAGGATCGACTGATACAGGGCGGTGATGGTCAGGGCATCCTCGAACCGGGTGCAGATGTCGCAGATCCGCATCTCCAGGGTGGGCTGCTTGGCCGAGGGGCGCGCGTCCCACCAGATCTTGGTGGGATCGTCGCAGACCCCGCATTCGGCCATGAATTCGAGCAGACGCTGCCATTCGCGGTAGCTCTCGAAGGTTTCCGGCAGGCCCGACCGGGGCAGATCGCCGAAGATCGTCGGGCGGAAGGATTTGAGACCGGTATCCTGGCCTTCCCAGAAGGGCGAGCTCGCCGACAGTGCCAGCAGGTGGGGCAGGAAATAGGGGATCTGGTTGAGCAGATCGATCCGCAGATCGTCGTCCTCGATGCCGACATGGACGTGCATGCCGCAGACCACGAGGCGTCGGGCCAGCGCCTGCAGGTCGCGCGTGAGGATCCGGTAGCGCTCCATGTCGACGCTTTTCTGGGTGCGCCAGCTCGCCAGCGGATGAGTCGAGGTGGCGACGATGGCGAGGCCGAAATCGGCGGCGAGGCCGGCGACCGTGCGGCGCAGCCGGGCGAGATCGGCGCGGGCCTCGGCGATGTCGGCGCAGATCCCGGTGCCCACCTCGATCTGGGCCAGCAGCAGCTCGTGGGTCACATGCTCGCCGAGCTTTTCCTTACAGGCCGGCATCAGCCCCGGCGGCTGCTCGACCACCAGCTCGCCGGTACGCGGATCCACCAGCAGATATTCTTCCTCTATGCCGAGGGTGAAAGACGGCTTGCGTAACGCCACCCGGGCCTCCCGACCATGTCCACCAGATTGTCTCCTTCGAATAGCCGGTAAAGCCCGGAGTTGGCCAGAGGCGCCCGCAGCACCTCGGCGAGGATCCCGGCGAAGCGCTCGGCCCCTTGGGCATCGGCGATCTCGTCCTGGCGCAGCTCGAACATGATGTGCGGCAAGCGCGGGCGCTGGGCGTGGAACTGCACGGTGTAGCCGAAATCGCGCAGGCCCGAGTAGGGCTGGTTGTCGCCGACCACCAGTTCCCGATGGGCGCGGAGCGCGGCCAGCACCGGATCGCTCAGCCGGCGATCGCCCCGCCACAGCACGCCCACCTGCCAGGGCCGGTCCTCGCCCGCGAAACAGGGGGTGAAACTGTGCACGGAGATGATGGCGGGGACGATGCCGCGCCGCCGGAAACCGCCGATGGCGCGAGCGATGGCGCGATGATAGGGGAGAAAATACCTGCGAATGCGGCGCCGCACCTCGGCGGCTGTCAGGTGATGATTGCCGGGAACGACGCAGCCGTCGCTGACCTCGGGAATGGAGGTCGGCGTCCAGGGACGGCGGTTGGGATCGATCACCAGGCGCGACACATGGTCGAGCAGCGCCGGCGCATCCAGCAGCCGCGCCAGACGGTAGGTGACGGCCGCGGCACCGATATCCCAGCCGATGTGGCGTGAGAGGGCCTCCTCGCTGATGCCCAGGAAATCGAGCCCCTCGGGCACTTCCTTGCCGGCGTGATCGCAGAGCAGCAGCACGGCGGCGCGGCCGTTC
>JALSRW010000137.1 GCA_026984595.1 Alphaproteobacteria bacterium | reverse complement strand
CACCCCCTCGACCGGGTTCTCGCGTTCGCCGCGTGAGGGGCGGTCACGCCGATGCATGACCACGAAGGCCGACGGGATCACCCAGGCCACCGAGCTACCCACGGCGATCTCCTCGCGCAGCCGCGCTTCCAGCAGACGTCCGCGCCAGCGCAGGAGCGTATGCCCGGATTCGCGATCGTGTCCGGTCACCACGCCCTCGAAAATGTTGCCGAGATCGACCAGCCGGGCGACCAGGGCGGAGACCGGCCGGTTGAGGATCTCCGCGGGAGGGCCGGTCTGCAGGGTGCGACCACGGTGCAGCACGCAGATGCGATCCGCCAGCCGCGCCGCCTCCTCGAGATCGTGGGTGACCAGGATGGTGGGCACGGGGAGATGCTGGCGCAGCAGCACGAGCTGGCGTTGCAGGCGCCGGCGGGTGACCTGATCGACCGCCGAGAAGGGTTCGTCCAGAAGCAGCACGCGGGGTTCGCGGGCCAGTGCCCGGGCCAGCGCCACACGCTGTTTCTGGCCGCCCGAGAGGGCATGCGGGCGGCGCGTCTCCAGCCCTTCGAGATGGACCCGACGCAGCAGTTCGCGGGCCCGCTCCCGACGGCGGGCGCGCGGCAGATGCCCGAGTGCCGCCTCGACATTGGCCTGGGCCGAGAGATGCGGAAACAGGGCGTAGTCCTGGAACACCAGCCCGGCATGGCGGCGCTGCGGCGGCAGATGCATGCCGCGCCCGCTGTCGGCCCAGACCTCGCCCCGGCAGCGGACCTGCACCTGCCGTGGCCGATAGAGGCCGGCGATGGTCCGCAAGATCGTGGTCTTGCCGCTGCCCGAGGGGCCGACCAGGGCGAGCAGCTCGCCGGCCCGGCAGGCGAACGCGGCGGCCAGCGGGATCGGGCCCTCCTGGGCCAGCACGACCTCGAGGGCGGGGATCTCACCCATCGCGCCGCCGGCCCGGCTCGAACAGATAGACCAGAGCGATGGTGGCGAAGGATATGGCCAGCAGGCTGGCCGACATGATCCCCGCCGAGGTCTCGTCCAAGGCCTGCACCCGGTCGTAGATGGCGATGGCGATGGTCCGGGTCTCGCCGGGAATGGCACCGCCCACCATCAGCACCACGCCGAATTCGCCGAGCGTATGGGCGAAGACCAGGGCGAAGGCCGACAGTACCCCCTGCCAGGCCAGCGGCAGTTCGATGCGCAGGAAGGTGGCGAGCGGCGACAGGCCGCTGACCCAGGCGGCTTCGCGCACATTGCGGGGAATGGCCGCGAAGGCCCGATCGAGAGGCTGGACCGCGAAGGGCAGATTGAACACCAGCGAGGCGGCGACCAGGCCCTCGAAACTGAACACCAGGCTGCTCCCGGTGAGGCGTGCGTAAAGCCCGCCGAGCAGGGAGGTCTGGCCCATCGTTACCAGCAGATAGTAGCCCAGCACGGTGGGGGGCAATACCAGGGGCAGGGCGATGAGCGCCCCGACCAGGCGGCGCGGTCCGGGATCGAGCGCGCGCAGCGCCCGTGCCAATAGGGTCCCGAGCGGGAGGAGCAGCGCGCAGGTCCAGAGCGCGAGCTCGAGGGAGAGGCGGAGCGCCTCCCAATCCATGGCCGCTCAGCCGCTCCCCTCGGGCAGGGCGAACCCGTGGCGGCGCAGCACCGCGCGCGCATCCGGGCCGCGCAGGTAAAGGAAGAAGCGGCGGGCGGTCTCGTGTTCGGGCCGCAGCAGGACCATGCGCTGGCGCAGCGGGCTGTGCCATGCGGCCGGAATCAGGACATGGCGCCCCCGCCCCCGCATGCTCGGCGCCCGGGCCAGCGAGTAGGCGAAGATGCCGCCCTGGGTCGAACCGGAGGCGGCGAACTGTGCCGCCTGGGCGACGTTCTCGCCGAGCACCAGCCGCGATCGCAACTCCTCCCACAGGCCGCGGTGGCGCAGCGCCTCCTCGGCCCGCCGGCCGTAGGGGGCATGCTCGGGGTTGGCGATCGCGAAGCGCCGGATCTCGCCCCGGCGCAGCGCCCGCTCGAGACCGTCGAGCTCGGCATCGACCTCGAGCGGCGAGCCCTCGGGCGCGAAGAGGACGAGACGGCCGACCGCATAGACGGCGCCGCCGTCCGGCGCCCGGCCCTGCTCCGCAAGGCGCAATACATAGGCCTCGTCCGCGGACAGATAGAGGGCGTAGGGCGCGTTCTGGAGAATCTGACGATAGAAGTTGCCGGAGGATCCGAACACCAGCCGCACCCGCCTGCCTTCGCTGCGGGCGAAGGCCTCGTGGATTTCCGGCAGTGCGAACTGCAGGTCCGAGGCCGCGGCCACGATCGGCGAGGCATCCGCCAGGGCGGGCGCGGCGAGCAGGACCCCCGACGCCGCCGTCAGCAGACGGCGCCGGGTCGTGAGATGCCGCATCGGTTTCTCCGGCTTGGCCACGCGGCTTCTCTTAACGCGACCGCCCCGCCCGGCAAGGGGTTTCGTCGCGCCCCGGGCGAAGCGGCGGCTAGCGGCAGGCGTTCGCCGGCTCCGGATCGAACAGGGCCTCGAGCACTGCGCAATCGGGAGTTTCCTCGCCACTGCAGCGGCCGATCAGCTCGCCCAGGGTCTGCTGCATGCGCTGGAGATCGCGGATCTTGCGCCGGACCGCATCGAGTTGCAGCATCGTCCGTTCGCGGATTTCGGCACAGGTGCAGTCGCCGCGGTCCACGAGATCGAGAAGACTGCGGATCTCTTCGAGGGCGAAGCCGAGCGCCCGGCAACGCACGATGAAACGCAGCCGCCGCAGATGGGCGGGCGCATAGATGCGGTGTCCGGCCTCGCTTCGCGGCGGTGCCGGCAACAGCCCGTGGCGTTCGTAGAAACGCACCGTTTCGGGATGGCATTCGGCCTGTCTGGCGATCTCGCCTCTGCGCATCGGATGGCTCCCTTCCGGGCCTGTCCCGCATTCGGGGCTTGACCCTGTATCCGCTACAGGCCCCATGTAAGGGTCGGACCTACCGCGAGACAAGGAGAAAACGGCCGATGCAGACGGATGCGACACCTCTCTCCCGAACCGCCCGTCCGGGCGCGGGCGGCGAACGGAGGGAGCGCCTGGCCGCCGGCGGTGCCCTGCTCGGCGCCGGCCTCAGTTCCGCCTGCTGCATTCTGCCGCTGGGCCTGTTCATGCTGGGGGTGGGCGGTAGCTGGATCGGCACCTTGACCAGCCTTGCGCCCTATCAGCCTTTCTTCCTGATTCCGACCCTCGGCATCCTCGCCTACGGCTACTGGCGCGTATACGGGCGCCCCGCTTCGGTCTGCGCCGCCGACGGGGCATGCGCCCGACCGTTACCGCGGCGCCTGGTCGAGCTGTCTTTGTGGGTATCGACCGCACTGGTGGCCGCGGCCGCCGCGTTTCCCTGGCTCGCGCCCTTCCTGCTGGGGGTGTGAGGCGTCGGGCGCAGCGGAACAGAGGAGACCGACAATGAACAAGACAACCATCCTGGCCGGTCTGTCGCTGGTGCTGTCCGGCCTCGCTCCGGCACTTGCGGAGGAAACCGAGACGCGCATCGAGGTCGGTGGCATTTCCTGCGCCGCCTGCCCTTACATCGTGCGCAGCGCTCTCGAACAGGTGCCGGGTGTGGCCGTGACGGCGATCACCTATGTCGGCGACACCACCGTCCTCGTCGAGCTGCGCTACGACGACGAGACGGTGACCGTCGAGGATCTGCTCGCCGCTACCGGCAATGTCGGCTTTCCGTCGAGGCCGGCGGGATGACCACGCGCAAGGCGGACATCGTCGTCATCGGCGCCGGCTCGGCCGGCTTCTCGGCGGCCATCACCGCCGCCGAGCAGGGCGCTTCGGTGGTACTGGTCGGCTGGGGCACCATCGGCGGCACCTGCGTCAATGTCGGTTGCGTGCCCTCCAAGACCCTGATCCGGGCCGCCGAGGCGGTTCATGCCGGGG
>JALSRW010000136.1 GCA_026984595.1 Alphaproteobacteria bacterium | reverse complement strand
CAGCTTCGCGCCGGAGGCGCCGACCTTCTCCAATGGCTGCCATGTCTGCGAGCTGTCGATCGACATCGCCACCGGTGTGCCGCGGATCGAACGGTATACCGTGGTCGACGATTTCGGCGAGATCGTGAATCCGGCGCTGCTGGCCGGCCAGGTCCACGGCGGCATCGGCCAGGGCATCGGCCAGGCTCTGTTCGAGCACACGGTGTACGATGCCGAAAGCGGCCAGCTTCTTTCGGGTTCGCTGATGGATTACGTGCTGCCGCGGGCCGACGATCTGCCGAGCTTCGACTTCCGTTGGGTGGTGATCCCCTGCCGCACCAACCCGCTCGGGATCAAGGGCGCCGGCGAGGCCGGGGCCATCGGCGCCCCGCCGGCGGTGATCAACGCCGTCGTCGACGCCCTCGCCGAGTTCGGCATCCATCATGTCGACATGCCCGCCACCCCGCTCCGGCTGTGGCGCCTGCTGCAGGAGATCGGGCTGCAGCGCTAGCCGGCCCGCCGCGGTCGGGCGCTCAGCCGCGGGCGCGACGCAGCCGGGAAACCTCCAGCGCCCCGAAGGTCAGGATGGCGAGCAGCAGCGGCAGCATGTAGTAGATCGCACGGAACATGATGAGCGAGCTGATCAGCGGCGCCGCGAGGCTCGGCGCCGGGCTGATCAGCAGCACCACCGCCCCCTCGAAAACCCCGAGACTGCCCGGCACATTGCTCACCAGACCCAATGCCAGTGCCGCCACGAAGATGTTCAGGGTCTGGAAGAAACCGAGATGGAGATCGGCCGGCAGCAGCACGTGCAGGGCCGCGGCCACGCCCAGGAGATCACCGACGCCGAGGGAGATCAGCACCAGGGTGGCGAGGAATCCCGGCAGATCGACGAGGTGCCCGAACACCCGAAAACGACGGTGCATGACGGCACCGAGCAGTACCACGGTGGCCACCGCGGCCAGGAGGATGCTGCCGGCCAGCCGCCACCATCCGGTCGAGATGTCGGTGGCCGCCGCCAGCGGTCCGGGATCGAGCAGCAGGGCGAGACCGCCCAGGGTGAAGACGGCGAGACCGAAGGCGGTGGTGAAGTAGAGCTGGATCTTGGCGACATCGATCAGATCGAAGCCGCGTGCGCTGTACAGCTTGTAGCGCACCGTGGCTCCGACCAGGATGGCGAAGCCGGTGGCGTGCGCGATCCCCTGGGTGATGAAGGAGTAGAGCGCGACCAGCGGCACCGACAGGCGCCGGCGGGTGAACTGCACGGCGTAGAATTCGTAGCCGATCAGCGCCACGAAGCTCATTCCGGTGAAGGCGACGGCGAGGCCCACCTGGGTCGGGCCGATCTCCTCCATCTCCCGGAGCAGCTCTTCGAGGGTGACATGGGCCGCCCAGCGTCGCAGTACCCAGACGGCGAACAGCAGCAGCGCGCCGCCCACGGCGACGGAGATCAGGCGCTTGCGCCGGGCCCGCCGACGCAGCCGTGCGGCGAGCTCGTCCTGCGCATCGTCGGGCGTCGATACGGGTTGCGCAAGGGCCGCGGCATCGGCGACGGCGTCCTCGAGATACCCGCCGCCGGCTGCCTCCGCACGCGCCCGCACCGTCCGCTGCGGTGGCATCACGGCGGCCACCGCATCGCCGGAGTCGACCGTTCCCTCACGACCAGGCGTGCTCAATCCGTCCTCTCCAGACCCCGGCTCGTCTCCTGCGATCCCATCCTATCGACCCATGGTTAGCGAAATCTGAACGGCGGCTAGCCGCTCCGACGCGACCGCTGCTCCCGTACCGCGATCCAGTCGCGCAGCCGGTATCTCAGAACCTTGCCCATCGCATTGCGCGGCAGCTCGTCCATGAAGATGACGCCCCGGGGATGCTTGAACCGGGCCAGCCTGCCCTCGAACAGCGCCAGCACGTCGCTCTCGGTGAGCGATGCATCCTTGCGTACCACCACCGCCACCGGCACCTCGCCCCAGCGTGCATCCGCGCGCCCCACCACCACGGCGTCGCGGATCGCCGCATGTTCGTGCAGTACCGCCTCCAGCTCCGCCGGGTAGATGTTTTCCCCGCCCGAAATGACAACGTCCTTCTTGCGATCGACGATCCAGAGATCCCCCTCTGCATCCACATAGCCGATATCGCCGGTATGAAGCCACCCTTCCCGCAGCACCTCCCGGGTCGCGGCCTCGTCGCCCCAATATTCGAACATCACATTGGGACCGCGGACGAGCAGCTCGCCCGGCTCGCCCGGCGGCACTTCGCGCCCCTCGCGGTCGACCAGACGCAGCTCGGCGTGCAGGGCGACCTTGCCGGTGCAACCCGGCTTCGCGAGGGCGTCCTCGGCGCGCTGGTACACGGCGATCGGGCAGGTCTCGGTGGAGCCGTAGACCTGGGCGGCAGGTACGCCCCGCTCGTTGAAGGCGGCCAGCAGCGGCCGCGGCACCACCTGCGAGCCGCAGGCGACCATCCGCAGGCAGGAGATATCGGTGGTCGACCATGCCGGATGCTCGATCAGCGCGCGCATGGTCGCCGGCACCAGCACCGTCAGATTCGGCCGCAGACGGTCGATGGCGGCGAGGGTACGTCCGGCATCGAAGCGCTCGAGGAGGGTGATTTCGGCCCCGGCATGCAACGCCGGCGTGGTCTGGATGTTGAGGCCGCCCACATGGAACAGCGGCAGGACGGTGAGGATGTGGTCGCGGCTGGTCAGATCGTGCATATGAGCGGCGTTCAGGGCGTTCCACAGGAGCGCCTCCTGGCGCAGCACGGCCCCCTTGGGCCGACCGGTGGTGCCCGAGGTGTAGACCACCAGAAGGGGGCTCCCCGGCCCGACATGCGGATTTCCCGAGTCTCCACCCGTCGCCAGCAGCTCCTCGAGCGCCGGCATATCCGACCCCGCCCCGTCGACCGCCACCAGCCGCAGCCCCTCGACCCGCTCCCGCAGGCGCTTCGCCTCCTCGGCGAACTCCACCGTCGCCAGCAGGGTCTCGACGCCGGCATTCTCCAGGATGTAGGCGTTCTCGGCCGTGGCCAGGCGCCAGTTGAGCGGCACCATCATCACGCCCAGACGGGCGCAGGCGAACAGCAGGGTGAGAAAGTCGGGGTGATTGTAGCCCAGGAAGGCGACCCGGTCGCCGCGGCCCACGCCGAGACCGTGCTTGAGACCGCGCGCCAGATCCCGGATCCGCCCGGCCAGCGCCTCGTAGGTCAGTGTCATCCGTTCGGATCTGACCGCCACGCGCGCCGGCGTGAAGGCGGCATGGCGCTCGATCCAGGTACTGAGATCCATGGGTACCCGTTCCCTCCCCGGGGATATGGCTGCCCTGCCGCTGGCCGCTCGTCAAGCGTGGCCTCGGCGCCGGCGCGTGCCGCAGCCATTGCCCGAGGGCCGGTGCGGTTGTAACAGGGATCCACGTCCGGGACCATTCGGTCCGCAGGCAGGGAGGAAACGCCGCGCATGCCGAACGTCGATCCGCTGCTGCAACCTTTCCGGCTCGAGAAGCTCGTGCTGAAGAACCGGATCATGAGCACCAGCCACGAGCCGGCCTATGCCGAAGACGGCATGCCCAAGAGCCGCTACCGCCTCTATCATGTCGAAAAGGCCCGTGGCGGCATGGCTCTGACCATGATCGGCGGGTCGGCC
>JALSRW010000135.1 GCA_026984595.1 Alphaproteobacteria bacterium | reverse complement strand
GAAGATGACCACGCCCACATTGTCGTTCTCGAGATTGAGGGCCATGCCGCGGGTGCCGTCCTCGAACTCGACCATCTCGCTGGCCTGGACCTCGTCGAGACCGTAGACGCGGGCGATCCCGTCGCCGACCGACAGCACCCGGCCGACCTCGGCCATTTCGGCCTCGGTGCCGAACCGCGCAATCTGTTCCTTGAGGATCGCGGAAATCTCGGCGGCACGGATATCCATTACCGAACCCCTTTCATCGACAACTCGAGCTGTTGCAGTTTGGTCCTGAGCGAAGCGTCGATCATGCGCGAGCCGATGCGCACGACCAGCCCGCCGATGAGATCGGGATCGACCCTGGCGACCAGTTTGACGGCGCGGCCGGCCTGCTTCTCCAGCGCCCTCTTCAGATGGGCGATCTGCGCGTCCTCGAGCGGCATGGCGGCGGTGACCTCGGCGGTGACCTCACCGCGATGGGCCGCCAGCATCTCGCCATAGGAGGCGATGATGTGCGGCAGGGCGAACAGGCGGCGGCGCTGCGCCAGCAGACCGAGGAGATTGCGGACGATCTCGTGGACACCCAGCCGCTCGGCCAGCGCCAGCAGGGCTCCCTGCAGCTCTTCGCGCCGCACCACCGGGCTGCGGATCAGCCGCTGCAGCTCGGAGCTGCCGACCAGCACCTCCCGCACCCGGGCCAGATCCTCGGCCACCTGCTCGAGCGCCTCGCGCTCCGAAGCGAGCTCGAAGAGCGCCGTCGCATAGCGTTTGGCCAAGCCCGACGCTGTGCCCTTGATCGCAGCCAATCCTCGCTTCCCCTGAAGAACCTGTCGACGATGCGCGCACGCAATGGCCAGCGCGCGGTGTGCGTGCCTTCCCACAAAGGCAGGCGGGCTCTTAACACAGCTCGAATCCGCCCGCAACCAGCCTGCGGCCCGCCCGGCACGACCCATTGCCGCACGTCGTAGGCGGCGATCTGGTCGCGGACCCGAGGCGACCCATCTTGCGAGCTCGTAAGAGCAGGCAGGGAGAAAACCGCAATGCCGCTTTTGATGTGTCCCAACTGCCAGGAAGGCATGCGCGAGATCTCGCGTCGGGGGGTGCTGATCGACGTCTGCCCGAAATGCCGGGGCGTCTGGCTGGACCGCGGGGAACTCGAGAAACTGATGAGCGCGGTCCGCGAGGTGGAGGAACCCGGTTGGCGGACGCCGTCGGGCGAGGCGCCGCAGACCACCGCCGCGCCACCGCCCCATGGGCGCCCCTACAGGAAGAAGAAGCGGAAATCGGTCTTCGAGATGTTCGAGGACCTGTTCGACTGAGCCCACGGCGGACGTGCGAGGCGGGGGCGTCGCCGGTCGGCGCACCGGCCAGCTCGCGGTTGTCCTCGGCGGTGCGCCCGGCTACCTTCGCCGCCGGTTCCGACCGCATTCCCGTTTCTTCGCTCGAAAGGCGGTGACTGATGGCGCTCGACAAGACGACCGTCGCGCGGATCGCCTATCTCGCGCGGATCGAGGTGCCCGAAGAGCAGCTCGATGCGCTGACCGGCGAGCTCGCCAAGATCCTGGAGTGGATCGACCAGCTCAAGGAAGTGGACACCGAGAATGTGGAGCCGATGCGCAAGGTGATGGAGATCCCGGTGCACTGGCGCACCGACGAGGTCACCGATGGCGGACGGCGCGAGGACATCCTGAAGAACGCGCCGGAGACCCACGACGGCTATTTCGTCGTCCCCAAGGTGGTGGAGTAGGCACCATGCCGGAGCTCACCGACCTCACCCTGACCGCGGCCCGCGCCGCCCTGTCACGACGCGAGATTCGGGCCCGGGAACTGACCGTGGCCCATCTCACGGCGATGGAAGCCGGCCGCGACCTCAACGCCTTCATCACCCCCACCCCGGAGGTGGCGCTGGCCATGGCCGAAGCCGCCGATGCCCGCATCGCCCGGGGCGAGGCGGGTCTGCTCGAAGGCATCCCGCTGGCCATCAAGGATCTGTTCTGCACCCGCGACATCCGCACCACCGCCGCTTCCCGCATTCTCGACGGCTTCCTGCCCCCCTACGAATCGACGGTCACCCGCAAGCTCTGGGAGGCGGGTGCGGTGTGCCTGGGCAAGACCAATCTCGACGAGTTCGCGATGGGCTCGGCCAACATCACCTCCTGGTACGGACCGGTGCGCAATCCCTGGACCCGGCCCGGGGAGGAGGTGCCGCTGGTGCCCGGCGGCAGCTCCGGCGGTTCGGCGGCGGCCGTCGCCGCCCGCATCAGCCCGGGCGCCACCGGCACCGACACCGGCGGCTCGATCCGCCAGCCGGCGAGCTTCTGCGGCATCGTCGGCATGAAGCCCACCTACGGGCGCTGCTCACGCTTCGGCATCATCGCCTTCGCCAGCTCCCTCGACCAGGCCGGGCCGCTGACCCGCACCGTCGCCGATTGTGCGCTCCTCCTGCAGGCGATGGCCGGCTACGACCCGCAGGACAGCACCAGCGCCGATCTGGCGGTACCCGATTGGAGCGGCGGTCTCACGGGCGATGTGCGCGGTCTGCGGATCGGCATCCCCAGGGAATACCGGATGGACGGCATGCCCGCGGAGATCGAGCGGCTGTGGCAGCGGGGAGCGGAATGGCTGCGCGCGGCGGGTGCGGAGATCCGCGAGGTCTCCCTTCCCCACACCCGATATGCGCTTCCCGCCTATTACATCATCGCCCCGGCCGAGGCCTCCTCCAACCTCGCCCGCTACGACGGCATGCGGTACGGACTCCGGATCGAGGGCGAGAATCTGACCGAGACCTACAGGAAGACCCGCGGCGAGGGCTTCGGCGCGGAGGTGCGACGGCGCATCCTGATCGGCACCTACGCGCTGTCGGCGGGCTATTACGATGCCTACTATCTGAAGGCGCAGAAGGTGCGACGGCGCATCGCCGAGGATTTCACGGAGGCCTTTCGCGAGGTCGACGCCATCCTCACCCCGACCGCCCCTTCCGCCGCCTTCCGCCTCGGCGAGAAAAGCGACGATCCGGTGGCCATGTATCTCAACGACGTGTTCACGGTACCCGCCAGTCTCGCCGGCCTTCCGGGCATCTCGGTACCGGCCGGGCTTTCCGCCGAGGGGCTGCCGCTCGGCCTGCAGGTGATCGGCCGGGCCTGGGACGAAGCCACGGTTTTCGATGTCGGCAGGGCGCTCGAGGAGGCGGCGGCATTCACCACCCTGCCCTACGGACTCGCGGAGGCGGCGTGAGATGCGTTTCGTGATCAAGGGGGAAACGGGCGACTGGGAGATCGTCTGCGGCCTCGAAGTGCATGCCCAGGTGATCTCGCGCTCGAAACTGTTTTCCGGCGCCTCCACCGAATTCGGCGCCGAACCCAACAGCCAGGTGAGCCCGGTCGATGCCGGCATGCCGGGCATGCTGCCGGTGGTCAACGGCTTCTGCATCGAGCAGGCGGTCCGCACCGGCCTCGGCCTTCGCGCCGAGATCCACCGCTTTTCGGTGTTCGAGCGCAAGAACTACTTCTATCCCGATCTGCCCAACGGCTATCAGATCAGCCAGTACCAGCACCCCATCGTCGGCAGGGGGGAGCTGCTGATCGACCTTCCCGACGGCAGCAGCAAGGCGATCGGCATCACCCGTCTCCATCTCGAGATGGATGCCGGCAAGTCGCTGCACGACCAGCTCCCGGACAGGACCCTGATCGATCTCAACCGCTCCGGCGTGGCGCTGATGGAGATCGTCTCCGAACCGGACATCCGCTCGCCCGAGGAAGCGGTCGCCTACATGCGCAAGCTGCGTTCCATCCTGCGCTATCTCGGCACCTGCGACGGCAACATGGAGGAAGGCTCGCTCCGCTGCGACGCCAATGTCTCGGTGCGGCCGGTGGGGAGCACGGAATTCGGCACCCGCTGCGAGATCAAGAACGTCAATTCCATGCGCTTCGTGGC
>JALSRW010000134.1 GCA_026984595.1 Alphaproteobacteria bacterium | reverse complement strand
GATGTCGTGGGTGATGAACAGCACCGTCTTGTGGGCATGCTCCCAGATCCGCAGCAGCAGCTCCTGCATGAGCTGGCGGGTCTGGCTGTCGAGGGCGCCGAAGGGCTCGTCCATGAGCAGGATCTCGGGATCGTTGGCCAGCGCCCGGGCCAATGCCGTGCGCTGACGCATGCCGCCCGAAAGCTGCTCCGGATACGCATCCTCGAACCCTTCGAGGCCGACCTCGGCGATGAAGTGACGGGCGATCCGACGGCGCTCGGCGGCCGGCATCCCGCGCAGGGAGAGGCCGAACTCGACGTTGCGCTGTACGGTCAGCCAGGGAAACAGGGTGTAGCTCTGGAAGACCATGCCGCGATCGGCCGAAGGACCGTCGATCTCGCGGCCGTCCAGCAGCATGCGCCCGGAGGTCGGCTCCATCAGCCCGGCCACCAGCCGCAGGAGGGTGGATTTGCCGCAGCCCGAAGGGCCGACGATGACCAGGAATTCCTTGTCGGCGACGGTGAGCGAGACCTCCTCGAGGGCCACCACCGGCTCCCCCTTGCGCCGGGCGAACGCCATCCGCACGCGGTCGACGACCAGCTTCTCCATGGCCATCTCAGAAGGCCGGCGACCAGGGGATCAGCCAGCGGCGGATCCATTTGAAGATCTGGTCGGTCAAGAGGCCCAGGAGACCGATGACGAAGATCCCGAGCAGGATGACATCGGTGAACAGGCCGCGCATGGCGTTGAGGATCATGTAGCCGAGCCCCGAATTGGCGGCCACCAGCTCGGCCACCACGAGATAGGTCCAGGCCCAGCCCATGGTCACCCGCAGATTGTCCATCACCCCCGGCAGGCAGGCCGGGAACAGCACCCGGGTGACCACCTGCCCGCGGCTCGCCCCGAGCGTGTAGGAGCAGTCGATGAGATCCTTGGAGACCCGTGCCGAGACATCGGAAACGAGAATGAGCTGCTGGAAGAAGGTGCCGAGGAAGATCACCGCGATCTTTTCCTCGATGCCGATCCCGACCCACAGGATGAGCAGCGGGATGAGGGCGCTGACCGGCAGATAGCGCATGAAGCCGGTGATCGGCTCCAGCACCGCGGCGACGATCTGGAAGCTGCCCATCAGGATGCCGAGCGGCACCGCGATCAGCGAGGCGAGAGCGAAGCCCGAAAGGATCACGGTCAGGCTCGCCTGCACGTGCCGCAGGAGCGTACCCCGTTCGAGCCCGCGGAGCCCGGCCAGCAGCACTTCGTGGGGCGGGGCCAGGAAATCCGGCCGCACGAGCCCCCCATAGGTGAGCCAGGACCAGAGCGCCAGGAAGGAGATCCCGGTCAGGGTCCCCAGGGCCATCTTCAGGCCGCCCGGGATCTCCTCCTTGGGTGCCAGGACGCGACGCAGGTCCACGGTGCACGTCCGGCTACTGGTTGACGATGTCGAACTCGATCAGCGAGACGGGGTCGACCTCGACCTTGAACTGACCGATCTCGCGTCCCAGCTCGATAGCGTTGCCGATGGTCTCGATGATCTGGCCGGGAGCGCCGGGCTTGCCGAAATAGGCCTCGTTCATGGCCCGGTCGTAGTAGCCGATGCCGGCCCGCGTCTCCTTGAACACCGCCGGATCCTCGAGCCAGCCGCCGACACCGCGGGCCATGATCTCGTCGGCCTCCTCCTCGTTGCTCTTCTGGAACTCGACGGCGCGGATCCAGGCGCGATAGACGGCCTGCAGATCGGCCTTGCGGGCCGCCAGCTTCTCGGGCGTGGTCACCGCCACATCGACGATGAGCCCGGGCGTCTTCGAGGAATCGACCAGCAGATGGCCGTGCGGGGCCTGTTTCCCGCGGGTCAGCCAGGGCTCCCAGGTGACCGCCGCATCGAGTCTGCCGGCGACGAAGGCGGCACCCGCATCTCCCGCGGTCATGTTCTGCGATTTGACGTCGGAGAGCTTGAGGCCGGCCTGCTTGAGGAGCACGCCCAGGAAGAACTGGGAGACCGAGCCCTCGGTGTAGCCGACGGTCTTGCCCTCGAGATCGGCGATGGTCTCGATCTCTTTCCTGGCGACGATGCCGTCGCCGCCGCGACTGTCGTCGAGGGCGAACAGGTAGCGATAGCTCTGCTCTTCGGAGAGATAGTTGAGAACGGTATCGACGGTGGTCACCAGGGCGTCGATCTTGCCGGCGGCCAGCGCCGGAAAGCGGATCTTGACATCCTCCATGTTGATCAGTTCGACCTCGACCCCTTCCTCGGCGAAATAGCCCTTCTCCTGGGCGATGAAGAGGGGGCCGTAGCCGACCCAGGTGGAATGGGCGAGCTTGAGGGGTTCGGCCCGCGCTGCCGTGGCAGCCAGCAACAACGCTGCCGCGGCGAGGGTCCAGCCGTGCCGCTTCCCGTTCATGTTCGTGCCTCCCGCGATCGTTGGCTTGCGAGCTTCCGCGCCCCACGGCGCGGCAGGAGCCTAACGCCGTGTGCCTTTGCGGTCGAGAGTGCGAACGTGACGCCGCGCTCCCGTCTCGCGGGTACCTTCGGTGCGGCGCTTGACTCCGGGCCGCCGCCTGTCTCCTAATCGCCGCGCCGGTAAGGCTGGGGAAGGAGATGCAGGCGTATCGAAGGCCGCGGGATCTGAAGACGGCCCTGGCCCTCCTCGCGGAGGGCGGCTGGCAGGTGATGGCCGGCGGTACCGACCTCTATCCCGCCCATGTCGGCCGGCCGCTGCCGGGGCCGATCCTGGACATCACCGGGATCGACGAGCTGTGTTGCCTGGAGGACGGGGCGGAAAGCTGGCGGCTCGGATCCTGTCTTCGCTGGAGCGATCTGTGCGGACGCCCGCTCCCCTCTCTGTTCGACGGGCTCAGACGGGCGGCGGGGATGATCGGCGGCCGGCAGATCCAGAACCGGGCGACGCTCGGTGGTAATCTCTGCAATGCGTCACCGGCCGCCGACGGGGTGCCGCCGCTGCTGGCACTCGACGCCAGGGTGGAGCTGCAGAGCCGCGATGGCCGCCGCGAGCTGCCGCTCGCCGAGTTCGTTCTCGGCAACCGGCGGACGGCGCGGGCGGCCGACGAACTGCTGACGGCGGTCCTCCTGCCGAAGCCGCGGGGCGAGGTGCGGACGAGCTTCCTCAAGCTCGGTGCCCGGCGCTATCTGGTGATTTCCATCGTCATGGTCGCCCTCGCCCTCGACTGTGACCGGGAAGGCCGGATCCTGCGCGCGGGCGTGGCGGTCGGCGCCTGTGCACCGACGGCGCGTCGCCTGCCGCTCCTGGAGGCGCGGCTGACCGGGCGCAACCTCGCCGAACCGCTGGCGGAAGCGGTTACCGGGGAGGTGCTGGCGCCCCTCTCGCCCATCGACGATATCCGGGGGAGCGCGGCCTACCGCCGCGAGGCGGTGCTGGTACTGCTGCGCCGGGGGCTCGAGGAGCTCGCCACACCCCTTTGCGGAGCCGCCTGATGGGCGAGCGGCAGGAGGGGATCCGCTTCGTTCTCAATGGCCGTGCGGTCGTGAGCCGGGCGCCGCTGCAGAGTCGCCTCGCCGCCGTGCTGCGCGAGGAGTTCGGCCTCACCGGTACCAAGCTCGGCTGCGATGCCGGCGATTGCGGCGCCTGCACGGTCCTGATCGACGATGTCCAGGCTTGCGCCTGCCTGGTGCCGCTGGGCCAGCTCGCAGGGTGTCGGGTCACCACCGTCGAGGGGCTCGCCGGGAGCGATGCGCCGAGCCGTCTGCAGCGCGCATTTCTGGTCACCGGCGCCGCCCAGTGCGGGATCTGCACCCCCGGCATGCTGATGGCGGCTTCCGAGCTGCTGGCCCGCAATCCCCGCCCCGACGAGGCGCAGGTGCAGGATGCGATCGGCGGTGTGCTCTGCCGTTGCACCGGCTATCGCAAGATCGTGGAGGCGGTGTTGCTGGCCGCCGGCAACGAGCCGCTTCCCGCGGAGCCCGAGGGGCG
>JALSRW010000133.1 GCA_026984595.1 Alphaproteobacteria bacterium | reverse complement strand
GAGGAACTTCTTCAGGCTGGCGCCGGGCTTCATCGGCCGCAGCCCTACCGCCAGCGGACGCCACAGACCGCGACCGCCGAGGCCGCCGTCCTCCGCCTTGGTGATCCGCCCCATGGCTTCGCGCGGCGCCCCGATGGCGCCGTGCACGTCGACGGCGAATCCCTTGCCCAGGGCCTGGCCCATGAGATTCTTGCGGACGAGGGTGTCGGTGAGATAGGTCGGCTTGAGCCAGCTCCGGGTCACGCTCTGGTGGCTCCCCGAGCGGTAGAGGGACTGGTAGCCGGTCTCCGGGTTGCGGGCCATGCCCGTGGGCAGCTCGCGCGTGCCGCGCACGGTGCCGTGGGATGAGCCGTACATGTTGAACCAGATCTTGGCCACGCCCGGAGGCGTGTTGTTCGACGCCCGCGCGCGGATGAGCATGCGTCCCACGGCGTAGTCGTCCGGCCGATCCTTCCAGCCCGCGAACGGCCGGTCCTGGGGGTCGGCGTCCACCCACACATAGTCGCCGTCGGCGATGCCGAGCTCGGCGAGATCCTGCGGATTGACGTCGATATAGGCTTCCGAGACGAAGGGCTTGCGCTTGTCGTGGCGGTAGATGTCGCCGAAGGGTCCGAAGAGCAGCACGGTGATGTCCGTATCGCCCGTGGTCGTGTGGGCCGCGTGGCGGTATTTGGGCGTGTGGACGATGTGGCGCGCGCCGAAGCCGTCCATGAGCGGATGCTTCGTCTGCGCGAGCTCCTCGGGCGCCACGAAGACGTTGCGGCCCTGACGCCATTCGGTGCTGCGCAGCGCCTCCGCGGGGTCGAGCCCGTAGTCCTCGGGACCGGCCGCCGCGTGCAGCGCATGGCGACGGGCGACGATGACGTTGGGCTCGCGGTGCGTGGAGTCGACGGCTTCGCGGTGCACGGGCAGGTTCTCGCCCGCTTCCACGAATTCCGGCTCCTCGCGGTAGAATTCGAGGCGGCCCGACTTCGTGTACCACGGCTTGCCCTCGCGGAGCTGGTCCGTGCCCACGTACTTCGGATAGGAGCGGGTCATGATGAGGCTCGGAATGCCCCGCTGGGCCTTCTCGCCGATGTCCTCGAGCCGGTAGCCGCGGAGGTTCGAGGAGGCGTCGATGACGCGCTGGACGTAGATCTCCTGTTCGCCGCGCAACGCGAAATGCCAGTAGTCGTTGAACCGCCGGTCGGCGGTGAGTTCGCCGAGGCGCGCGGCGACGAGGGCGAACACCTCGGCGTCGTTGCGCGTATCGAAGAAACGGCGATGCCCGGTCCGCGGCCAGACGTAGACGAAGGGATTCGTCACCGAGCCCGAGATGTCCCAGTACTTGTTCTCGTTCCAGGCATCGACCGCAAGCACGATGTCCGAATATTCACAGGTGAGCGACCACCACCATTCGTTGGTGACGATCATCTCGATCTTGGGCAGCGTGTTCATGATGATGTTGTATTTCCACTTCGCGTTGCCCAAGGCCGAATTGGCATCGACGAACCAGATCGATTTCGTCGGCGTCGGCATGTGGGTCTTGCCCGTGAGCAGCCGGTTGCCGACCACGAGGGGATGGTCGTCGTGGGAGTAGAAGTGCGCGGACTCGGCCCGCCAGTAGAACTTGACCTTGGCCGGCCGGCTCGGGTCGAGCTCCGGATGGAAGGGGTTCTCGCCGAGATACTGACCGGCGCCGTTGAACAGGGGAAGACGGAAGTTGCCCGCATAGGAGCCGATGTTGCCGGCGAGATGCCCGACATTGTCGGTGAGGGCGCAGACCAGGTACATGGCACGGTCCTTGAGGTCCGCGTGCTGGTACTGGTTGACGCCCATGCCCTGGGAGAGCTTCATCCGCCTCGGATGGTTCGCCATCATGCGGGCGAGACGCTCGATCTGCGGCGCCGGAACGCCGGTGATCTTCTCGGCGAGCTCGGGCCGGTAGTTCTCTTCGAGAAACTCGAGATAGACGTCGAACAGCGGCCGCACCTCGACCCTGCGTCCGTCCACCGTCTCCACCGTGAAGCGGCCGCGCAGCGCCGGGGTGATGCCGAGGCGCGCGAAATTCGGACCGATGTGGTCGCGGGTGATGATCTCCGGCTTGCCGCTCGCCTCGTTCCAGACGACGAAGTCGTTGATGTCCTCGTTCCGGATCGTCTCCGGGATGTACTGGATGTCCTGCTTGAAGAACGGCGGAAGCTTCTCGCCCTTTCTGAACACCACCGCCTTCTCGAGCGGCTTCGGCGTGTAGTTGGGAATGATGTCCCGGGCGCGCAGGACCTTGCGCGTATCCATGCGGACGAGCAGCGGCATGTCGGTCCAGTTGAGGACGGCATCCCGCTGATAGCGTTCCTCCTTCATGATGACGTAGGCGAGGGACAGAGCGAGCGCGGTATCCGTGGCCGTGCGCAGGATCACGAGCTCGTCCGCGGCCCGCGCGGTGGGAGAGTAGTCGTTGGAGATGACGACGACCTTGCTGCCCTTGATCCGCGCCTCGGTGAGCCAGTGGGCGTCGGGCATCTTGGTGGTGAAGGGATTCATGCCCCAGAGGACGATGAGATCCGCATACTCCCACAGACAGAGGTCGTAGTCCGTGTTCTGCTGCCCGGTGACCATCGGATGGCCGGGGGCGAGATCGGTATGGAAGGCGTAGTTGTCCCAGCCGCGTCCGCCGAGCGCCGTCTTCTCGTCCGTGCCCCGGATGTGGGAGTCGAGCAGCGCCATCATGTTGGCCATGCGGTAGGGCGAGGTGTAGCGCACCACCGCAAGGAAGGGCATCGAGCCGCGGAACTTGAGCGTCTGCGTGCCGGCGCCCTTCATCGCGTCGAGCATGGCGGGGTGGTAGTGGCCCTGGGCCTCGAGACGCCGCCTCCCTTCCTCACCGGAATAGGTGCCGGCGATGTTGATGAACGCCTTGGCGATGATGTCCGCGACCTCGTCCCAGGTCACCCGCAGCCACTCGTCCTTGCCGCGCTCGAAATACTTCGCGGGCGGCTTTCCGGTCTCGGGATCGCGGGGGAAGCCGGCCTGGTACCAGGCGTAGAAGCCCTTGCGCACCATGGGCGCCTTGACGCGGCGGTCGCCGTAGAAGCGCCGCATCAGGGCGAGGCCCTTGTTACAGCAGCGCGGCTCCCAGCGGTGCGAAGCCCTGAGGCCATAGAGGTCCGTGGCCTCGCCGAAGCGATGGGTGGGCTCGATGCGGGTGATGACGCCGTTCTTGACCTTGGCGGTGAGCAGGCAGTTGTGGGTGTCGTTGGGCGCGCACAGGAAGGTGAATTCCGATTCGACCCGGTAGATGTCCCGATAGAGCCGCTCCCAGTCGCGGTTCGGGTAGTGGGTGATCGGGTTCTCGACCGCGACCACCGGCTCGAACACCTTGAGGGCGAGCGCCGGCCGAGCGAACCCGGCGAGCGTCAGCGAACCTGCGGAGACGAGGAATTCGCGGCGCGAAACGGCCATGGCCGAACCTCCCCCACGGCGGATCTCAAAAGGAATACCGCGCGCCGGATAGCGGATCCGGCGTGCGCCGCCCTTGATTCGCGTCAAGCCGAAGACCCCCTGCGGCCGCCGGTCGCGCCCGTGGCGTGGCGCTCACGGCCCTGCCGCGCGCGCCGGAGGGCGCGGGGGCCGCGCCGGCGATGCCTCCGCCGCGTCCTCGGACCGGTCCTGTTGCGGCGCGAAAACGGCCGCACTAACTTAGCCGCGCCCGCGCCCCCTTTCGATCCGGACATCGACGATGGACGAACCCCTTCGCCGCCCGGCGAACCCCTGTTTCAGCTCCGGTCCGACCGCCAAGCGCCCCGGATGGTCGACCGCGGTGCTAGCGCATGCGCTTCTCGGCCGCTCGCACCGCTCCGCACCGGCCAAGGCGAAACTCGCCGAAGTCATCGCGCGAAGCCGCGCGCTTCTCGGCATTCCCGAGGACTGGCGGGTTGCCATCATGCCCGC
>JALSRW010000132.1 GCA_026984595.1 Alphaproteobacteria bacterium | reverse complement strand
GCTTCTGGCCGAGGCCGTGCGGGCCTGCGGCCATCCGCTGCTGGAACTGCCGAGCGGCGCCGGGCACGATGCCATGGCGATCGCCGCCGCGCTGCCGGTGGCGATGCTCTTCGTACGCTGCCGGGACGGCATCAGCCACCATCCCGACGAACTGGTGACGGCAGCGGACGCCGAGGCGGCACTCGATGTGCTCCTCGCCTTTCTGGAACGACTCGGGAATACGGTCACGATCGGAGACGGGAAATGAACGATAACGCGGCCGGAACCATCCGCGAGACGGTGGCGGAGGACCGCGAGCGGGCGGTCGCCTTCCTCGCCGAACTCGTCCGCACACCCACCGACAATCCACCGGGCGATCTCGCACCGGCCGCCGAACGCATCGCCAGCCTTCTCGAGGAGCTCGGATTCGAGGTGGAGCGCCATCCGGTGCCGACGGAACGCGTCCACGCCGTGGGCATGACGAGCTGCACGAATCTCGTCGTCCGGCGCCGATTCGCCAAAGCCGGCCCCCGGATCGCCCTCAACGCCCACGGTGATGTGGTGCCGCCGGGTGCGGGCTGGAGCGTCGATCCCTATGCCGCGGAGATCCGCGACGGCTGGATGTACGGCCGCGGCGTGGCGGTGTCGAAATCCGACATCGCCAGCTACGCCTTCGCGATGCGCGCCCTCGAACCGCTCGCCGCGGATCTCGCGGGCGGCGTCGAGCTGCATGTCACCTTCGACGAGGAGACGGGCGGGGAAATCGGCCCCCGCTGGCTCCTCGAGCAGGGGATCGTGCGTCCCGACCTCGCGCTTTGTGCCGGCTTTTCCTGGCAGGTCGTCGATGCTCACAACGGCTGCCTGCATCTCGAGGTGACGGTGCGGGGGCGCTCCGCCCATGCCGCCCTGCCCGGGACCGGCATCGATGCGCTGGAGGCGGCGACGGCGGCCCTCGCCGCGCTCTACGAACAGCGGCATGCGCTCGCGCGCGAGGTCTCGAAGGTACCGGGCATCGGCAGCCCGCAACTCACCGTCGGCCTCATCGAAGGCGGCATCAACACCAACGTGGTGCCCGACCGGGTCGCTTTCCGCCTCGACCGCCGGCTGATCCCGGAGGAACGCGGCGAAGAGGTGGAGGCCGCACTCGCCGCCCTGATCCGCGAGGCGGTCGCGAAGGTGCCCGGGGCCACGGTCGAGATCCGGCGGGTGCTGCTGGCCGAACCGCTGCGGCCCCTGCCCGGCGGCGAACGGCTGGCGGCGAGCCTCACACGACACGCGCGAGCGGTGCTCGGCGAGCCGGTCCCGACCGGCGGGGTGCCCCTCTACACCGACGCCCGCCACTATGCCGCCGCCGGCGTGCCGGTGGTCCTCTACGGCGCCGGTCCCCGAAGCATCGAGGAGGCCAACGCGCATCGCGCCGACGAACGGCTGCCTCTCGACATCCTGCCCAAGGCCACGGAAGTGGTGGCGCGGGCGGTAGCCGATCTGCTGTGGCGGAATTGAGGGACCGCGGCGCCCGGAGGGTCGCCGCGGCGGCCGGAAGAAGCGGGCCGCCGGCGAGGGTTGGTGGAGCCGAGCGGAGTCGAACCGCCGACCTCCTGAATGCCATTCAGGCGCTCTCCCAACTGAGCTACGGCCCCCTGCGCGGGCTCAAATAGGCAATGTCGGCCCGCCGCGCAACCCCCTCTCGCGAAAGCTCAGGGGGTCTCTTCCTCGTCCTCGATCTCCCCCTCGATGACGTCGGCGACATCCTCCTCCTCACCGAGTTCGGCGGCATCCTCGATGAGCGCGCCTTCCTCGTCTTCCTCCTCTTCACCGTCGAGCACGACGTCCTCGACCAGCGGCAGCGCCTCCTCCTCTTCTTCCTCCTCTTCGGCCGGGACCACCACCGTTTCCTCGGCGACCACCTCCTCCGCCTCTTCCTCGACCTCGGGCAGATCGACCGCCTCCGCGATCGCCGCGGCCGGAGCCGCGGCGGCGGCCGCGACCGTGGTCCGCCGCGGGCGTTTGGCGCTGTCGGCGTCGAACGGAGCGCCGCAGGCCGGACAGACGATCTCGGAACGGTTCATGTCGTAGTAGCGGGCACCGCAGTTCGTGCAGAGGCGCTTGGTACCCCATTCGGGCTTCGGCAAGGGGAGTCTCCTCAAGGTCGGAAGTGCCTTTGGAGCGGGCATCGCAATTGCCATGTCCCAACCGAGCTGTCAAAAGCATTTTCGCTCTGCGGCGGCGGGCCGCCGCAGGCGGGCATCGGATCCCCATTTCGACCGTTTCTCGGAGCGGAGCGATCGGCGATGAAGCTGTGTGCGAGCCCGCACGGAGCCCTCTCCGGGCGGGCCTCGGTACCGGGTGACAAATCCATTTCCCACCGTGCCCTGCTGCTGGCGGCGCTGGCCGTCGGCGAGAGCCGTATCGCCGGCCTGCTGGAAGGCGAGGATGTGATGGCCACCGCCTCCGCCCTGGGTCGCCTCGGGGTGGAGCTGGAGCGCGAAGAAGAGGGCCGCTGGCGGGTCGCCGGGGTGGGTGTGGGCGGTCTCGCCGAACCCGATGCGGTGCTCGATCTCGGCAATGCCGGTACCGGTGCCCGACTGCTCCTGGGCCTTCTCGCCGCACATCCCTTCACCAGCATCGTCACCGGCGACGCCTCGCTGCGGCGGCGACCGATGGGACGGGTGGCCGCTCCCCTGCGGGCCATGGGAGCGACGATCCTGGCCCGCAGCGGCGACCGGTTGCCGCTGGCGATCCGCGGCCGCGGCGATCCGCTGCCCCTGGAATGGCGATCCGAAGTGGCTTCGGCCCAGGTCAAGTCGGCGGTACTGCTCGCCGGCCTGCATGCCGCCGGTCGTACCAGCCTGCGCGAGCCGCTCGCTTCGCGGGACCATACCGAGCGCATGCTGCGGGCGATGGGGGCGGAGATCACCGAGGAGGACGAACCGGATGGCGGCCGCCGGGTGACGATCACCGGCCAGCCGGAGCTCGCGCCCCAGCGCTTCACCGTGCCGGGGGATCCCTCCTCGGCCGCCTTTCCGGTGGTCGCCGCCACCCTCGCCGAAGGATCGCGGGTCCTCCTCGAGGGTGTGGGCGTGAACCCGCTGCGCACCGGCCTCTACCGCACGCTGCGGGAGATGGGGGCGCGCATCGGCGAACAGCGGCGCCGCGAGCAGGGCGGCGAGCCGGTGGCCGATCTGCTGGTGGAGGGATCGGCCCTGGAAGCGGTCGAGGTGCCGGCGACGCGCGCCCCCTCGATGATCGACGAATATCCGATCCTGGCGGTGGCCGCGGCCCGTGCCCGCGGGGTCACGGTGATGCGCGGCCTCTCCGAACTCCGGGTCAAGGAAAGCGACCGGTTCGAGGCGGTCTGCGGCGGGCTTCGGGCATGCGGCGTCCGCTGCTGGAGCGAAGGGGACGATCTTTTCGTCGAGGGCGGCGATCCGCCCCGCGGCGGAGCGCTGGTGGAGGCCCGGCTCGATCACCGGATCGCCATGAGCTTTCTGGTCTTGGGCGGCGTCGCCCGCGCCCCGGTGACCGTCGAGGGCGCGGAGACCATCGCCACCAGCTTTCCCGGCTTCGTCGAGCTGATGAACCGCTTGGGGGCGCAGATCGAGGAGGCGGCCTGATGGCCGGCGGCTGCCGCCTGGTGGTCACCGTCGACGGGCCGGCGGCCTCCGGCAAGTCCACGATCGCCCGGGCGCTCGCCGAACATTTCGGCCTGCCCTTTCTGGATACCGGCCTTCTGTACCGGGCGGTGGCCCGCAGGCTGCTCGCGGCGGGTATCGATCCCAGCGACGAGGAGGCGGTCCTGCGCTGCGCCGAAACGCTGACCGAGGCCGACCTCGCCGCGCCCGAACTGGCCGAGGAGGCGGTCGGCGCCATGGCCTCGCGGATCGCCGCCAATCCGCGGCTGCGCGAGATCCTGCTGCCCTTCCAGCGGCGCTTCGCCACGCGCCCGGAAGGGGCGGT
>JALSRW010000131.1 GCA_026984595.1 Alphaproteobacteria bacterium | reverse complement strand
AGGTACGCGCGAAGGTCGCGGACCGGACGCCACGCCCGTGTCTGAAGAAGCACACGGGCAAGGGCCTCCTGCACCAGATCATCGGCCTCCTGTCCATCCCCGACGAGCAGCAGGGCATAACGCCGCAGTGCCCCCACATGGGCGACCATCGCCTCGCCGACGCCGTCCAGCGGTTCGGCGGCCGGGACATCGGGCCGCGGCCTGTCGTCGCGGTTTCGAACGGCGGCAACCCGGGAACCCGGCTTCACACCATCGAACAAGATCTTCCCCTCCGAGCCAGGCAAATCTTCGTAGCTGTCGGGTGTATCGCATGCACGCGGGGAAGGTGTCTCAACCCTCCCTCAGCAAGGACGCGCGGTCGCTCGCGCTATTCCCGCACGCGTCACAACGGCAGGTGCGCCCTCAGCATTGCAGCCGGCAGGCGGCACAGCGACGCGGCGCGCGCGCCTCCCTTCCAGGGCCACGCCCGGGCCCGTGCGGCCTCCGCAGCCATTCCGCCTTTCCCCGATCGGTCGGGGGGTGGCGCGCATTCCTCCGCGTTCCGACAACAAAGGTCACGGCGTGTGCGGACGGCCCATGAGCTTGGCGCCGAACGCCGCTTCGGTGGCGATCCGCTCACCCACTCTGGCGATGCCCTCGTACTTGTATACGCCGAGCTTGGCGCGGGTGAGCGCGACCTCGAGACGGAGCTGATCGCCGGGACGGACGGGATGGCGAAAGCGCGCCCGGTCGATGTTCATGAAATAGACGAGCGAACCCTCGACTTCCGGGCCGCTGCTCGCGATCGTGAGCACGGCCGCCGTCTGCGCCATGGCTTCGATCGTCAGCACGCCGGGCAGGATGGGGTCACCGGGAAAATGGCCGGCAAAGAACGGCTCGCCCACCGTCACGTTCTTGATCCCCACCGCGCGCCGGAAAGCCTCGATCTCCACCACTCGGTCCAGCAGAAGAAAGGGAAAGCGGTGTGGGATCATGCGCATGATGCCGTTGATGTCGACATCGGGAAGTCGCGTTCCGGGTTCTGGTGTGGTTGGAGTTCCCATGCCGTTCTCCTTGCGTGATCACACCGTCACTCCGCGCTCTGGGGGATCTCGACCGTGGGCAGGCGCCGGTCGAGTTCCTGCAGCACGTCCTCGGTGAGATCGAGCTTGGGGGAAAACAGAAGGACGGCGCTGCTCGGCAGCACGAGGTTGAAACCACGGTCGCGGGCGAGCCCTCCCACGATCTCGATGATGACGTTACGGATTCTGGCGTAGGCCTCGGCCGAGGCGGCATCGAGTTCGCGCCGCCGTTCCTGCACGAGTCGTTGCACCCGCGCTGCCTCCTCTTCGAAGGCACGCCGCCTTTTCTGGAACGCTTCCGGCGACAGCACCGAGCGCTGCCGGCTGAGCTCACGCTCCCGTTCGAGCAGCGCCTTCTCCTGTTCGCGGATCTCCTGCTGATACTTCTTGCGCCGCTTCTCGATCTGCTCGCGGATGCTCTTGGCCGCCCGCGCGTCGCGCAGAATGCGCTGATAGTCGACGATCGCCACCACCGCTGCGGGCATCGGCTCCGCCCTCGCCGTGAAGGAGGGCGAGGCGCAGAGTGAAAGGGCGAGGAGCGAGAACAGAACGTCCCGTCGGCGCGCCGCCGGTGCGATGCGGCCCATGGGTCGGGCGCCGTCAGAAACGGGTTCCGAAGTTGAGGCGGAAGGTCTCGGTTTCGTCCTCGTCATCCTTGAGCACGGCCTGAGCGAGATCGATGGAGAGCGGCCCGAGCGGCGACAGCCATGAAATACCGATCCCGACGCTCAGACGAAGGTCGCCACTGTCGACGAGGCCCGGGCCCGAGACGTCGATTTCCGTGAGCGTTCCGGCATCCACGAAGGCGCGGCCGAACATGCGGAGTTCCTTGGGCAGGCCCAGGGGAAAGCGCAGCTGCACTGTTCCCACATAGTAGAGATTGCCGCCGAGCGCGTCGTCGGTGTTCGCATCCCGTGGTCCGAGACCGGCGACCCGGAAGCCGCGGAAGCTGGAGCCGCCCAGAAAGAAACGCTCGGTGATGGGGATGTCCTTTCCGAGTCCGTAAATGAAACCTGCGTTTGCTCCGAGGTGCAGCACGATTTCAGGCGTGAACGGGTAATAGTAGTCACCCCGGACCTCGTGTCGGATGTAGCGGGTATCGCCCCCCAGGCCCGCGAGCTCCTGATCGAAACGGATGTAATAGCCCTCGCTGGGAAGAAAGCGGGTGTCGCGACGGTCGTAGATCAGGGTGTGACCAATCGCCGAAGTCACATGCGAACCTTCGTCGTCCCGGATGAAGGGCGACGCATCGGCATCGACGTTGTCGACCTCGATGTCGCGCAGCGTGTAACGGATGCGATGGCGCAGATATTCGCCCAGTGCGTAACCGAAGCGGATTCGCCCCCCGGTGCGGTTCTCATCGAAGGAGGCTTCGGTCTGAAAGTCGCTTCGGCGACGGAACACGTCGAAGCCCGCGGAGAGCTCCCGGCCGAGGAAGTAGGGCTCGGTGAAGCTGAAGTCGATTTCCTGCCGGCGGCCGGAGATCGTGAGGTTGGCACGCACCGCCTGGCCACGCCCGAGCAGGTTGCGCTCGCTCACCCGGATGTCGGCAAGCGGCCCGTCGGCAGTCGAGAAGCCGGCACCGAAGGAAAGTTCGCCGGTCGAGCGTTCGCTCACCTCGAGCTCGACGATGACGCGGTCGGGCGCGCTTCCCTGCCGCGTTGAGGCCTCAACCTTCTCGAAGTAGCCGAGATTGCGCACCCGCTGGATCGAACGCCGCAGCAGCGCGGCGTTGAAGGGGTCGCCCTCGGCGAGGCGGAACTCGCGCCGGATCACCCGGTCGAGCGTGCGCACATTGCCCCTGATCTCGATCCGCTCGACATAGACGCGCGGCCCCTCGTCGATGGCGTAACTGAGATCGACGACCAGCCGCTCGCGATCGAGCCGCTCCACCGGCTCCACCCGGGCGAAGGCGAAGCCCAGCCTGCCGAGCTCCCCGGTGATCGCCTGGACCGTGTTCTCGATCTCATCCGCGTTGTAGGTCTCGCCTTCCTGCGTGGTCACGAGCCGGCGCAGCTCTTCGACGCTCAGATCCCTGACCGTACTCTGGATGTCGACCTTGCCGAAGCGGTACTGCGGTCCCTCCTCGAGCGAGAAGGTGAGATAGAAGCACTTGCCGTCGGGCGTGAGCTGCGCCGTTGCCGAGATGACCTGGAACTCCGCATAGCCACGCGCGCGGTAGAAGCGGCGGAGTCTTTCCTTATCGAGTTCGACGCGGTCCGGATCGTAGGTGTCGGTACCGGAGAAGAAGCGGTACCAGGCCGTTTCGCTGGTCTCGATCACCCCGCGCAGCGTGCTGTCCGAAAAGCTCGCGTTGCCGATGAAGGAAATGCCGCAGACCCTGGTGAGAGGACCCTCGTCGATCTCGAACACGAGGTCGACGCGGTTCTGTTCGAGCCGGATGATCTTGGGCTCGACCTTCGCCGCATAGCGCCCGGAGCGGCGATAGAGCTCCAGGATGCGCTCCACCGCGCTCTGGACGCGGGCAGGGGAAAAGACGGTGCGTGGTGCCAGTGAGACCTCGGCAGCGAGCTCGTCGTCCGAGATGCGCCGGTTGCCCTCGAAGGCGACGCGGTTGATCACCGGATTTTCGATCACGCGCACCACCAGCGTGTCGCCGCGGCGCTCGAGCTGAACGTCCTCGAACAGGCCGGTCGCGAACAGGTTCTTGAGCGAGCGGTCGAGTTCCCGGGGGTCGAAGGGATCGCCGCGGCGCACGGTGAGATAGCTCTCGATCGTCGCCTGCTCGACGCGAAGGTTCCCTTCAACCTGGATGTTGCGGATGAGCCTGCCCTCGGCATGTGCGGGCGCACCGAGCCACGGCAGCATGAGCAGCAGCAGAGCGACGTACCTTGCCAGTGAAGGCATGCCAACACCCGAG
>JALSRW010000130.1 GCA_026984595.1 Alphaproteobacteria bacterium | reverse complement strand
GCTATGCCAGCATTCAGGAATATCTGGGCCGGAAGCCGGGAAATGCTCCGGAGCCGGAGATGCCGGCGAGCCAGGGTTGAGTGGAGCCGGATGCCGTAGCCCGGGGAGAGGGAACCGATGGGGAACGAAAACATCTTCGACCGCCTGTTCGAGAGGGCGAGCCGTCACGTCGCCCAGCGCAGTTCGCGGCGCAGTGTGCTGGCGCGCCTCGGCACGCTGCTGGTAGGCGGCGCCATCCTGCCGACCTTGCCGGTGGACCGCAGCGGCCGCTTCAAGCAGGCCCACGCCCAAGCCTTCGCCGACGAGGCACAGACCACCGACGACACCCAGTGCAACTATTGGCGCTATTGCGCCATGGACGGCTATCTGTGTAGCTGCTGCAATGGCGGTATTACGAGCTGCCCACCGGGTTCCGAGCCCTCTCCCACCTCCTGGGTCGGGAGCTGTCTCAACCCCGATGATGGACAGGTCTATCTGATCGCCTACCGCGACTGCTGCGGCAAGGGCGTGTGCGGGCAGTGCCCCTGCCTGTCCACCGAGGGCGAGATGCCGGTCTATCGCCCGCAGCTCTCCAACGACATCGCCTGGTGCTTCGGCGCCCGCAGCATGGCCTACCACTGCACGGGTGCGGGTATCGTCGGCAAGGCGTGAAATGGGTACGGGCCTGCAGGCACTGGCGCTCGCGGCGGCGCTGGCGGGTGCGTTGCTGGTGCCGGGTCGGCTGGCAGCGGTGGAGGCGCGGGAGCTGCCGCGCATCGCCGAAGTCGCCGAGGATTTCGCGCGCAACTGCCAGGGCTGCCATCGTGCCGATGGTACGGGTGCCTGCCGGACGGTGCCGCGAATCCGGGACTTCGTCGGGCTGTTCACGAGGATCCCGGAAGGGCGGGACTATCTGCTGCGCGTCCCCGGGGTGGTCTGGGCGATGCTCGACGACGCCCGTCTCGCCCGCGTCCTCAACTGGATGCTGGCGAGCTACAGCCCCGAACAGATCGCCCCCGGTTTCACCCCCTTCACCTCCGAAGAAGTGCGGCGGGCACGCGAGCGCCCCATCGCCAATGTCCTCGAGGTACGCAGCGCCCTGATCGCCGAGCTGCAGCGACAGGGACTGCTCGCACCCGGCGATGACGGGCTGGTCAGCGCCGGCTGCGGCTGAGCTCAGGGCAGGCGCGGCATCCGATCACCCCCCGGCGCGAAGCAGATGGGGGGAGGCGGCGGTGCCAGCGGCGCATCGTTCGCGGTCACCTCGATGGTCCCCATCATGCCACGATCGCCATGTTCGGCGATATGGCAGTGAAAGAGGGTGCGGCCGGGAAAGTCCCGCAGTGGCACCAGGAGCTCGACCTCGTCGCCGGGCCGCAGATGGACCGTGTCCCGCCAGGCCCGGAAAGCGGGCGGCCGCCGGTTGTGGCGACGGATCTGGAAGGGCCAGGTGTGCAGATGGAAGGGATGGTCCATGGTGCCGAAATTGCGGACCCGCCAAAGCTCGAGCTCACCCAGCCGGGCGCGGACGTCGGCACGTCCGTAACGGTAGCGTCGGCCGTTGATCAGGAACATCGAAAGGTCGAAACGGCGCTGCACTCGCGCCCTCGTCGGATCCAGTTTCGGGATCTCGGCCAGACGATCGGGCAGCGGCAGCGGGCGGGTACCGGGGGGCGGCAGCATGCGCAACAGGAAGCGGTTCCGCAGGCGCGGGGTCGGTGCACCCCGATTGTAGTGGCGGGCCAGCAGTTCGATCGGGCGCCCGTCCTCGAACGGCACGAGGATCTCCGCCCGCTGCGCCGGCGCCAACAGGATCTCCTCGAGATCCACCGGGCGCTCCAGGAACTGGCCGTCC
The DNA here is from genome assembly GCA_026984595.1 of Alphaproteobacteria bacterium. Classification (GTDB taxonomy): domain Bacteria; phylum Pseudomonadota; class Alphaproteobacteria; order Geminicoccales; family Geminicoccaceae; genus JALSRW01. The sequence goes on along the minus strand of JALSRW010000130.1, from coordinate 2,118 downwards.
AGGGCGATCAGGAACAGCGGCCGCCGATCGGAAAGCGCGAGGCGCAGATGTCGGGCATTGGCAACATTGATCAGCCGCAGCCGCGCGCTTCCCGCCCGCATCCGCCATTCGGGCTGGTAGGCCCCGTTGACCAGCAGATAATCCCCTTCCTTGCCCTTGTGCCAGTCGTTGACGGTGTAACCGGCGAGTCTCTCCCCTTCGAAGGCGATGTCGCGCAGCACGAGGAGGCGGTCGTCGGCAGCCGCCAACTCGGGCATGGCATCGAGGGGGCCGCGGACGAGGATGGGGCCGGAAAGACCGTACCACATCTGCCGGGCCACCAGCTCGTGACAATGCGGGTGGTACCAGTAGGTGCCGGCGGTACCGGGGCCGGCCGTGAATTCGTAGGTGAAGCGCTCGCCGGGCGGGATCTGGATGTAGATGTTGTCGGCACTGCCCGTGGGCGGGATGTGCATCCCGTGAAAATGCAGATTCGTGGGGTGCGGCAGCCGGTTCCCGAAAGCGAGGCGCAGCGTTTCCCCCTCGGCCAGCTCGATGGCCGGACCGGGAAACCGCCCGCCATAGAGCCACATCGGCACCTCCCGACCGAGCAGGGAGACGCGATGGGGAGCCGCATCGAACTCCATCGTGACGAGTCCGGGCTCGGCGCCGGGCCGGCCGCGACCCAGCAGCGCTCCGCCGAACAGCCCGGCGCCTAGGATGCCGAGCGCGGTGCGCCTCGCGAGAGCCATGCCTGTTCGCCTCCCCCGGATGCTTGCCGGCCATGGCGACGCCGGTCCGGCGCCCGGTGATCGGCGTACAGGCAGCGACCGTGATCGGCAAGCACCTCGATGACCCGGCATTGCGCCACCCTGCCTCCCCGGCACTCGCAGACCATGCGCTCGAGCTCCTCCTTGAGCGCCAGCAGGCGGACGATGCGGCTTTCGACTTCGGCGAGCCGCGCCTTGGCCACCGCATCCGCCTTCTCGCAGGGCTGCTCGGGGCGGTCGACGAGATCCAGCAGGGTGCGGATGGCGTCGAGGGAAAAGCCCAACTCCCGCGCATGCCGGATGAAGGCCAGCCGCTGCTGGCGGCTGCGATCGTAGCGGCGCTGATTGCCGGAGGTACGCGGCGGCTCGGGCAGCAATCCGATCTTCTCGTAATAGCGAATGGTCTGCACCTTGGTGCCGGTGCGCCGGGCCAGCTCGCCGATCCCCAGAAATTCCTCCATGCCCCCTTGAACCTCCAGTCGCTGTAGGTCGCAAGTTACCTCCGAAGCGGCGATCGGCAAGACCCGCGGCGGCAGGGCGTGCCTTCGCCGTTCCTCGTCGAGGACAGAAAAACGGGAACGGACCCATGGCCGATACCACGACCACCGGCGGCGAACTGCACCGACATGCGCATGCGCAGGGATCCGCGACCGCCTGCTGCGGCGGCTGCAGCACCGAGCCTCTGGCCGGCACCGGGCGCGAACGGGTGCGCATGGCCTTTTCGGTGCGCGGTCTCGACTGCGCCGAAGAAGTGGCGGCCCTGAGGAAGGCGGTGGGTCCGCTGGTCGGTGGTCCGGAATATCTCGCCTTCGACGTGCTCGAGGGGCGCATGCTGATCCTCAAGGGTGCCGCCGAAGTCCCGGCCGAGGAAATCCGCAGGGCGGTGGCCCGCACCGGCATGACCGCGGAACTCCACGAGGAGGGCGGCGACGGGCGGGCCGAGCGCGCCCGTCGAAGCCAGCTCCTTTTCACCGTACTCAGTGGCGCCGCCTGGCTCGCCGGCATCCTCTACCATGTGTTCGAAGCCGGCGGCTTCGGCGCTGCCCTGCGGCTGTTCGCCGGCCACGGAGCCGAGAGCCTGCCGGCCGCCGAAATCCTGTTCTACGGCGCAGCGATCGCCTTCGGCATCCGCTACGTGCTGGTCAAGGCCTGGTTCGCCGCCCGGCAGCTCCGGCCCGACATGAACCTGCTGATGGTGGTCGCGGTGACGGGGGCGATCGTCATCGGCGAATGGTTCGAGGCCGCCGCGGTCACCTTCCTGTTCGCCCTGTCGCTGGCGCTCGAGAGCTGGAGCGTCGACCGCGCCCGTCGGGCCATCGCCGCCCTTCTCGACCTGGCCCCGCCGGTGGCCCGGGTGCGCAGCGAGGAA
>JALSRW010000129.1 GCA_026984595.1 Alphaproteobacteria bacterium | reverse complement strand
CGCCCTCGTCGACCGCCGAACAGATCGAATACGTCCGTCTGAGCTCCTCGCCGTCGATGGTCGCCCGCAGGATGACGTGCTGTCCCTGGATGAAGCGGAAGCGCTCGCGCAGTTCCTCGGGGAGGGCGAAGCGGATCGAAACGCAATCCGGGGTCTCGCGGCGGATCTCGGCGACGGTGAGCGGATAGAAACGCGGCATGGTATCGGCGGCTCCCTGGCGGCTCGGGGATTCGTGCGGCCGCCGCAACGGCGGCGCAGGAGGTTCGATGCTCGGCGGAAAGATGTGCCGGCTGCGGCGATCCGGCAATGCCCGGCCGCCTTGTCCCGCTGTCGGCCGGCGCCATTTCAGGAACATCCGCGGCAATCTTCCGGCTGCTGGCGATGGACGTCCTCGTATATCTCGTCCCGATCGCCCTGCTTCTCGGGCTGATCGGACTTCTGGCCTTTCTCTGGGCACTGCGCAGCGGGCAGTTCGAGGATCTCGACGGCGCTGCCGAGCGCATCCTGTTCGACGACGAGGAACCGTTGCCGGCCCCGCCGCCGAAGGAAGGCGAGCGCCGGCGGCCCTGATCCTTCCTGTTCCGCGGGGATCGCTTCGAGCGCGGCCGGCGCGGTATCGAAGGCGACCAGATGGGCGGGGCAGTGTCGGCAGTCGCTACTGCCCAGGCCCGGCTGCGGGATCCTTGCCGTCGGCGCGCGCAGCAGCCTCGCCAACAGGGTACATTCGCAGGCGCCGGGGAAGGGCACGGCCAGCCCGACAGTGGCGGCCCGGCAGAGATGGTCGACATGCCAGTGGGCCTCGCGGCGGCTGCGCAGATGCCGGAGACAGCGGGCACGAATGCCGCCCGGTCCGCGGGCGCTGCCGCAGTAGGCGTAGAGACCGGGCGGCAGGAGCGTGTTCCGCAAGGAGGGTGGCAGGCGCACCGGCCGGCCGGTACGCAGCAACAGGATATAGGCCCCGCGGCAGGACGCGGGCAGGGGCCAGGCCGGGTCGGGAGCGGGGCGGTATCTCAGATGCCGCGTTTGCGCCACTGCTCGATGGCCCGGCTGCGCGGCAGTTCGAAGCCCACCAGCACTTTGTACATGGCACCCTGCTCGGGGCCGACCCCTTCCAGGGTCTGGGCGATCTCTTCGCGGCTGCCGGCGGGCTTGCCGCTGCCGTCGATCTCGATGCGGGCGGTGAACACCCGCTTGTCGATTACCGTGCCGTCGGGCGCGGTGACCGCCACGAAATAGGGCAGCTCCACGGTGGTCGCATCGAGCGGCGCCGTCGGCTCGACGATGATATCCACACTGTAGGCGAGCTCCAGCCCGGCATCTTCGTAGCCGCAGCTACCCCGGAGCCCGAGCAGCCGGGCCTCGGCCGGCAGGGTGCGGCCGCCCTGCTCGATCGGGCTCAGCGTGTCGAGCCCGTAGACGAAGGCGACCTTGGGGCAGCGTGCGCGGGGAATGTCGGGCGTGCTGCTGCAGGCCACCACGAACAGTCCGAGGGCGAGGGCGGCGATCGGACCGCGACCGCGCCGCCATCGCCGGTGGGGTCTGAGGCGCGGGGTGTCGTCCGGGTCGGACGGGGGCGTTGCACGGTTCATGCGCTCTGGTCCATGGCTCGCGGAAGGATCGGCGACGGGGCCGAAAGCCGCCGCTTCCGGGGCTGTGGCGTACCCGATCGCCGGTCGCTCCCCGGGGTAGCAGTCCGGACGGGGGACAGCAAGCAGCGGCTCCGGGCGGCTACGCCTTGCGCCCTTGCGACGGGGTTCTACTATGGCGCGCCCAAGGGGACAGCGGAAACGGGATGAACAACGATCGGGCAGGCAAGGAGCCGTCCTCGCGGGGATGGCCGGGTAGACGACGGAGACTGGCGGCGCTGGATCTCGGCACCAACAACTGCCGCCTTCTGGTGGTGCAGCCCGAGGAGCACGGCTTCCGGGTGGTCAAGAGTTTTTCACGCATCACCCGGCTGGGCGAAGGGCTGGCGGCTACCGGTCGTCTCGACGAGGCGGCCATGGCGCGGACCATCGCGGCGCTCGGTGTCTGCGCCCGGATCATCGCCGGTTGCGGCGCCCGGCGGGTTCGCTGCGTGGCGACCGAAGCCTGCAGGCGGGCGGTCAACGGCCGCGCATTCGTCGAGCGGGTGCGCGAGGCCACCGGCATTTCGCTCGAGATCCTCGACAACCGGGAGGAGGCGCGCCTCGCCATGCTGGGTTGCGCGCCACTGGTCGAGCGTGACGCCCGCAAGGTTCTGTTGCTGGACATCGGCGGTGGCAGCACCGAGATCTTCTGGCTGGAGCGCGGGGCGGAACCGGGAGATTGCCGGGGGCGGGCATTCTCGCTTCCCGTGGGCGTGGTCACCCTGTCGGAAAGCTTTGGCGACGGTGCCGAGGAGCAGGCCTACCGGTGCATGGTGGAGCTGGTCGGACGCATGGCGGAGAGCAGCGGCATGCCGCCCCCGGCCAACGGCGACGCCCATAGCATCCAGATGCTCGGTACCTCGGGAACCGTCACCACGCTGGCCGCGATTCATCTCGGACTTCGCCGCTACGACCGCCGGCGGGTGGACGGGGTGCAGGTGAGCTTTGCGGCATTGGCGGATGTCGCGGAGCGGCTGCGCCGGCTCGATCGCGCCGGTCGTGCCGCCTTCCCCTGCATCGGTCGCGGCCGCGCCGATCTGGTGATGGCCGGATGCGCCATCCTCGAGGCGGTGCATCGACGCTGGCCGGTGGACCGGCTGCGGGTGGCGGATCGCGGAGTCCGCGAAGGGATCCTCGCCGAAATGCTCGGTCAGAGCCTCGATCTCGTGCTTGCCGGCTCGCCGGCCGTATGAGCGGCGGCCCGGTCCGTCGGCCGCGGCGGCGAGGGCGCAGCGCCTCCTCGACGCGCTGGCTGCAGCGACAGCACAGGGATCCGCTGGTCAAGCAGGCCAGGGCCCAGGGCTACCGGGCGCGTTCGGTCTACAAGCTGATGGAGATCGATCGCAAATACCGGATCTTGCGCAAGGGCATGACGGTGCTCGATCTGGGCGCCGCGCCGGGGAGCTGGAGCCAGTATGCGGCGGCCCGCGGCTGCCGCGTGGTGGCGGTGGATCTGCTGCCGATGCGGCCGATCGAAGGGGTTACCATCGTCACCGGTGATTTCCTCGAGGAGACGGTGCAGGCGCGGCTGCGGGCGCTGCTCGATCGCGGTTGCGACCTGGTGCTGAGCGACCTGGCGCCGGATGCCACCGGGCGGCGCACGGTGGACCGGCTGCGCGCGGAGGTTGCGGCCGAGGCCGTTCTCGCCTTCGCCGGGCAGGTGCTGCGCCCCGGCGGCGGCCTCCTCCTCAAGCTGCTGCATGGTGCGGATACGCTGATCACCGGAATGGCGCGGCCGCTGTTCGCACGCAGCAAGCTGATCCGCCCCGAGGCCACCCGCAGCGAATCGACGGAAATCTACCTCCTCGGTCAGGGCTTCGAGGGCGGCGAAAACGGCGGGGCGTCCGGCCCCGCCCGGGCTGCTTCATGACGGCGCCAGCGTCCCGGCATCCGCCACATGCACCGCGACATCCCGGAGCAGGGCCCGCTCCAGAGCACGCTCGGCGGCCAGCCTGAGTTCCTCGAACGGTCGCGGGGAGCTGGTGTCCCAGCGGCTCAAGCCGATGCAGACGCGGATCTCGCAGGGGGAATCGCGAAGCGAAAAAGGCTCGCTCGCCACCGCCAGCAGCCTGCGAGCAGCGGTCTCGGCATGTTCGGGACCGGGCAGGTTGTCGAGCAGGGCCAGAAAGCGGGCCTCCTCCTGCCGCGCCAGCGCATCGTGTCGCCGGATCTTCTTCCGCAGCCGTGCCGCCACCGCGGCGATCAGCGCATCGGCCCATTCGGCTCCGCGTTCGTCGCGCAATTGTGCGAACGCACGAATGCCCAGGCTGGCCAGGGCCAGGGTCTTGCCCGAACGGGAACAGCGCCTGCTGGAGCTCTCGAACAGGC
>JALSRW010000128.1 GCA_026984595.1 Alphaproteobacteria bacterium | reverse complement strand
TGATCAGCCGGCTGACCGCCCGGAAACGGTCGCTTCCGGCTTCCTCCAGCCATTCGAACAGCACCATCTCGCTGTCGACGATCCGCGCGCCCTCCTGTTGCAGCCGGGCGAGGCCGAGCTGGTGGCTGCTGTCCCGTCGCGAGCCGCAGGCGTCGGCCACCGCGAACACCGCATAGCCTCCTGCCAGCAGATCGAGTGCGGTCTGCAGCACGCAGACATGGGTCTCCATGCCGCAGAGCAGGATCTGTTCGCGCCCGCGGCTCGCGAGATGGCCGGCGAAGGCGGCATCGCGCATCGCCGAGAAGGCGATCTTCTCGAACCGCTCGCCGCCCTCCGGCAAGGGCAGGAGATCGGCCACGGTGGGGCCGAGCCCTTTCGGGTACTGTTCGGTGGCCAGCACCGGCACTTCGAGACGGCGCGCTCCTTCGAGCAGCAGGCGGATACGGGCGATGCGGGCCGTGCCCTCGGCAATGACAGGGGCGAGTTTTTCCTGGACATCGATGACCAGCAGCAGGGAACGTCGGCGGTCCAACAGCATGGCGTTTCCTCCTTTTCGGGTCGGCGGCGCACGGCGGCGCGCATAGCACAGTAGAGCAGCGGGGCATTGACTTTTCGTGGAATTGGCCCATATCCGGCCTGACCCAAAAACGCATGCAGCAGGCATACTCGAAGATTGAACGAACATCCCAAGAGCTTTGCCGACCTCGGTCTGCGCGAAGAAATTCTCGCTGCCATCGCCGAGGCCGGTTACACCGAACCCACCCCCATCCAGGCCCAGGCCATCCCGCGGATTCTCGAACGCCGCGATGTCGTCGGTGTCGCGCAGACCGGGACCGGCAAGACCGCGTCCTTCACCCTGCCGATGCTGCAGATCCTGGCCGCCGGACGGACCCGGGCGCGCATGCCGCGTTCCCTCATCCTGTCGCCGACGCGTGAGCTGGCGACCCAGACGGCCCGCAATTTCGAGACCTATGGCAAGAACCTGAAGCTGTCCATGGCGCTCCTGATCGGCGGCGTCGGCATGGGCGATCAGGAACGGGTGCTGGAGAAGGGCGTCGATGTCCTGATCGCCACCCCCGGCCGGCTGCTCGACTGGTTCGAGCGCGGCAAGGTGCTGCTCGGCGGTGTCGAGATCCTGGTCATCGACGAGGCCGACCGCATGCTCGACATGGGCTTCATTCCCGATGTCGAGCGCATCGTCAGCCTGCTCCTGCGACGGCAGCAGACGCTGCTGTTCTCGGCCACCATGCCCAAGGAGGTGCGGCGTCTCGCCGACAAGTTCCTGCGCGATCCGGTGACCATCGAGGTGGCCGCGCCGGCACGCAAGGCGGAGCTGGTCGAGGATGTGTTCGTGCCCGCCGATCTGCGCCACAAGCGCGATGCCCTGCTGCGCCTGATCGAGACGCAGAATGTCGGCACCGCCATGATCTTCTGCAACACCAAGCGCGAGGTCTCCGGGTTGAGCCGCTATCTCGCCCGCCGGGGTCTCAACGCGCGGGACATCCACGGTGATCTCGACCAGTCGGTGCGGCAGACCACCCTCGATGCCTTCCGTCGCGGCGAGGTGACCTATCTGGTGGCCACCGACGTCGCCGCCCGCGGTCTCGATATCACCGACATGCCGGTGGTGATCAACTTCGACGTGCCGCACACCCCCGACGACTATGTGCACCGCATCGGTCGCACCGGCCGGGCCGGGCGCAAGGGCCGGGCCTTCACCTTGATCACCACCGCCGACGGCCGTGCGGTGGCGGCCATCGAACGCCAGACCGGGCGCAGCATCCCGCGCCTCGAAATCCTGCCGATGACGGCCGAGCCCGCAGGGGACGAGACGGAGGTGCGCGCGCCGCGCAGTCCGCGGCGGCGGCCGGCCCGACGGACCGAGGCGCCGCGTGGCGAAGCCGTAGGTGCCGAGCCCGCGGCCGATGCGCCGGTGGTCGCGGAAGCCTCGGCCGCGCAGACGCCGCGGGCCGAGTCGACCAGGGGCGAGCGCGTCCCGCGCGCGGCCAGGGGCCGCGGGGCCGGCAGCAGGAAGCGGGCGCCCGCTCGGAGCGAGAAGCCGGCGGAGCCGCCGGTGGTGGCCTTCGGCGATCATGTACCGCGCTTTCTGCTGCAGCCGGCGCCGGTACGGGTGGCGACGAAGTCCGGGGCGGAGTGATGCGCACCATATTCGTCATGGTGAAATGCGAGCTCGGGCGGGCCTACGAGGTCGCAGACGCGGCTCTCGAGCGGATCGAGCAGGTCTCCGAGGTCTATTCGATCTCGGGCCAGTACGACCTGATCATGAAGTTCCATCTCGACGAGGAGGTCGATATCGGCCGCTTCGTCACCAGCCGGGTGCAGACCCTGCCCGGGGTCAAGGACACCTTCACCCTGATCACCTTCAAGGCCTTTTCCTGAGCCTGCGGATGACGAGGCGGCGCCATTTCGAGATCCTCGAGCGCCGCCGCTGTCACGACGGCTTCTTCAAGCTCGATCTCCTGCGGCTGCGTTACGAGCGTTTCGAGGGCGGCTGGAGCGTGCCGCTTTCGCGGGAGCTCTTCCTGCAGCGCGAGGCGGTGGCCGCACTGCCCTACGATCCCCGCGAGGACCGGGTCGTGCTGATCGAACAGTTTCGTGCCGGTGCCGTCGACGCCCCGGGAGGACCCTGGCTGATCGAGGCGGTGGCCGGATTGCGGGAGCCCGGCGAAACGCTCGAGGAAGTTGCGCGACGCGAGGTGGCCGAGGAGGCCGGCCTCGAGGTCGGGCGCCTGCAACCCGCGGGCGCCTACCGTTCCAGCCCCGGCGCCACCAACGAGCTGGTCCATGTGTTCATCGCCGAGGTCACGGCACCCGCCGAAGGCGGCATCTTCGGTCTGGCCGGCGAGCACGAGGATATCCGCAGCCACGTGGTCGAGCTCGAGCAGGCGTTCGCCTGGCTGGAGTCCGGCCGCATCACCGCCGCCACCGCGGTTTTCCCGCTGCTCTGGCTGAAGGCCCGCCGTGAATCTCTGCGCGCGCTCTGGGGCGATGGCGGCGAACCGCCATCTTGAAGCCCCCGCCCGGGGGCGCTAGCTCTGAGCGCGGCCCATCGACGGTCCGCTTTCGCAACCCGGAGAACGCAACCGCCATGGCAGCACGCATCTACCAGCCGGCCAAGACCGCCACCTCCTCCGGTCGGGCGAAGACCCGCTGGTGGGTGGTGGAGTTCGAGCCGCGAAGCCGTCCCGAAGCGGAGCGGCTGGTGGGCTGGGTCGGCTCGCCCGATACCGAGCAGCAGGTGACACTGCGCTTTTCTTCCCGGGAGGCGGCGATCCAGTACTGCCAGCGGCGCGGCATTCCCTTCGAGCTCGAAGAGCCGCATGTTCGCGCCATCCGCCCCAAATCCTACGCCGCCAACTTCCTCCGCCGCGTCTGAGGGGCGATTGGCGCCGGCAGCGGCCGGCGCTATGATCCCGCCGGGCGCCCTTAGCTCAGTCGGATAGAGCAGCTGCCTTCTAAGCAGCGGGTCGGGGGTTCGAGTCCCTCAGGGCGCGCCAGCGACCGGGCCCAGGCGGACAGCCACCGTGCGCGAAATCGTGAGCGGCGCGGGAGCGGCAATGCTGCTACAGGATCGCATGGGCTGCCCGAGGGAGGATGCCATGACGCTGCGCCGCTTCATCATCGAAAGAGAGATCCCGCAAGTGGGCTCGTTCGAGCGCGAACAGCTCCGGGCGGCCGCGGCCAGATCCAACGAGGTGCTGGCCCGGCTCGCTCCCGACATCCAGTGGGTGGAAAGCTACGTGGCCGACAACAAGACCTTCTGCGTCTATCTGGCCAAGGACGAGGAAACCATCCGCAGACATGCGGAGATCAGCGGCTTTCCGGCCACCAGGATCACCGAGATCCGCAAGATGATCGACCCCACCACCGCTGCCTCGTGAGCCGCGGTCGGGGGGCGTCCCGGGAGCTCGCGGAGTGCCGCGACGGGCTCGTGGCCTCGGACGCTGCTGCCC
>JALSRW010000127.1 GCA_026984595.1 Alphaproteobacteria bacterium | reverse complement strand
CATCAAGTCAGTTTCGGACCGTGCCGCCGGCAATGCTCTGCGTGGGCGTTCTCTGCGCCCCGTCCGGCCGACATCTCGGGTCCGGGGGTCCTCCTGCTTCCCGACGGAACGAGCCCTGCAGTCCACGCCCGTCAAGGCCCGGCGAAACTCTAGTCTCCGCCGTCCGCCGTCTCTACTCACGTTGTGTTACAGATTGTTACACGATCTGCAACAAGCAGCGCTTCAAGCGGCACGGGCAACGATTTCACCCGCTGGATGATTTCGAGCATGCTAATGTGCTCGCCGTATCCCGAGACCACGCGGCCGGTCACGCGGCGGCGCCCGGCGGGGTCTGCGATATTGCGTCGCAGCGCGGGTCGCTGTGCGGCGCGGCATCGGCGCCTGCCCGCTCTTGCCGCCGCCGGCCGGGCGGTCGATGATCACCGCCGAGAGCTCGGAGCCTCCGCGCATCAGGGACACGAGGGAGAAGCAACCATGAAGCTGACCTGGCTCGGCCATGCCGCCTTTCACATCGAGCTCGCCGGCCGGAACATCCTGATCGACCCGTTCTGGACCGGCAATCCGAAGTTCCCCCAGGGCTACGAGGAGGGGCTGTCGCGGGTCGACGCCATCGTCGTCACCCACGGGCACGAGGATCATCTCGGCGATACCGCACGTCTGGCCACCAAATACGGGGCGACGGTGATCGCCCAGTACGAGATCTGCATGTGGGTAGGCGGCCAGGGGGTGGAAAGACTGCAGCCGATGAACACCGGCGGCGCCATTCTCGAAGGCGGCGTGCGCTACGTCATGGTGCCGGCCTTCCACAGCTCGGCGATGATCCGCGACGGCACTCCGGTGACCATGGGCGATCCGGCGGGTTTCGTCCTCCAGGCCGACGGCCGGAGCCTCTATCACGCCGGCGACACCGCGCTGTTCTCGGACATGGCCCTCATTCAGCGGCTCTACCGGCCGCAGGTCGGCCTCATTCCGATCGGCGACCGCTTCACCATGGGGCCGGAGACGGCGGCGATCGCCTGCAACGAGTATCTGGAGCTGGAGCTGATCGTGCCCATCCACTGGGGAACCTTCGATCTGCTGACCGGCGATCCCGAGGATTTCAAGGCTCGGGTCACGCGCGGCAGCGTGCGCATCCTGGAGCCGGGAGAGACCATCGAGGTCTGAGTTCGGGCGGCGGACCCCGCCTTCAGTCGGCCGGCCGTTCGCGGTGCGGCCGGCTCGCGCCGCCCGCCGGCCGCACCCGCAGCAGGGTGAGCTGGTGGCGCTGGCGGCGCAGCACCTCGAACTCGAAGCCGTGGAAGACGAAGCGCTCGCCGGGCTCGGGGATCCGCTCGGCCTCGGCGATCACCAGCCCGGCCACCGTTGCCGCCTCTTCCTCGGGCAGGTTCCAGTCCATGCGCCGGTTGAGATCGCGGATCGTCACCCGGCCCTCGACCAGTACCGCACCGTCGGCCTCCACCTGGATGCCGGCGGTTTCCACGTCCCGTTCGTCGACGATCTCGCCGACGATCTCCTCGAGGATGTCCTCGAGGGTCACCAGACCGAGAAGGCTGCCGTACTCGTCCACCACCAGCGCCAGATGCTCCCGCCGCTTGCGGAAGGCCAGGAGCTGATGGAGCAGCGAGGTGGTCTCGGGGATGAACCAGGGCGGGCTCGCGAGGCTCTCCAGATCGAGCTCGGAGGTGTCCGGTGCGGCCCGCCAGGCGGCCGCCAGCACGTCCTTGGCATGCACCACGCCGATGATCCGGTCGGGCTCGCCGCGCCAGATCGGAAAGCGGCTGTAGGGGCTGTTGGCGATCTGCTCGACCACCTCGGCCAGCGGCCGGTCGGCATCGATGGTCACCATCTGCCGGCGGTGGGTCATCACTTCGCGCACCTCGACCTCGGACAGGTCGAGAATGGCGTCGAGCATGTCGCGTTCCTGCTTGGGCATGGCGCCGTGGCGGTGCGATGCCAGGATCAGGCCGCGCAGCTCGTCGGCGGTCAGCACCTCGATATGCGGCGTGCGATCGAGTCCGAGCAGGCGCAGGATCGAGCGGGCGGCCCGATCCAGCAGCCAGTTCAGGGGAAACAGCAGCAGATAGAAGCCGTGCAGGGGAAAGGCCGACCACAGCGAAACCGGCTCGGCCTCGCGGATGGCGATGGTCTTGGGGACCTGCTCGCCGATCACGATGTGCAGCGAGGAAAACACCAGAAAGCCGATGAGGAAGGCGGTGGCCTGGATGGTCTGCTCGCCGAGACCCATGGCCCGGAAGGCGGGCTCCAGCAGGCTGGCGACGAAAGGCTCGCCGATCCAGCCGAGGCCGAGCGAGGCCATGGTGATGCCGAGCTGGCAGGCGGCCAGATAGGCATCGATGCGGTGCAGGATGTGGACCGTCAGCCGGCCGCGGAGCGAGCCTTCCTCGGCCAGCCGCTGCATCCGCACCGGGCGCACCTTGACGAGTGCGAACTCGGCGGCGACGAAAAAGCCGTTGGCGGCGAGCAGCAGGATGACGAGGAGGATGGTCAGCAGCATCGCTGCCACCGGCGGCCACGGGCGGAGGTTCGCCCGTGCGTCGGCCCTCGCGGATCTTGCTGTTGCATCTCCGGCCTCAGTCCGCGGCGAGAAGCTCGTGCAGCATGTCCCTCCGCACCGCCTCCGTCAGCAGGGCTTCCCCGATGCCCCGCCAGAGCACGAAGCGCAGCCGGCCGCCGGCGATCTTCTTGTCGTGCTGCATACTCGCGAGCAGCGCCTCGGGATCGAAATGGAGGCCCAGCCGTCGCGGCGAGGCAGCGAGACCGACCGCTTCGAGATGCCGGCGCAGGCGTTCGGCATCGGTCTCCGGCGCGAGGCCCAGCCGACTGGCCAGCAGCGCCGCCTTGACCATGCCCAGGGCCACCGCCTCGCCGTGCAGGAGCCGGTCGCCGTAGCCGGAAAGCGCCTCGTAGGCATGGGCGAAGGTGTGGCCGAAATTCAAGAGCGCCCGCTCGCCGCTTTCCTCGCGCTCGTCGCGGGCCACGATCTCCGCCTTGATCTCCAGCGAGCGGCGGATGGCATGGCCGCGGGCCGCGGCATCGCCGGCCAGCAGCTCCGGCCCGTGCCGTTCCAGCCAGGAGAAGAAGCCGGCATCGCGGATGCAACCGTATTTGACGATCTCGGCGTAGCCGGCGCGCAGCTCCCGCGGCGGCAGCGTGTCCAGCACGGCGGTGTCGATCAGCACCGCCCGCGGCTGCAGGAAAGCACCGGCCAGGTTCTTTCCCTGGCGGGTGTTGATGCCGGTCTTCCCGCCCACCGCACTGTCCACCTGTGCCAGCAGGCTGGTCGGGATCTGGATATAGTCGACCCCGCGCAGCACGATGGCCGCGGCGAAACCGGCGAGATCGCCGGTCACCCCGCCACCGAGGGCCAGGATCGTCGAGCGGCGCTCGATGCCGCGTTCCAAGAGCGCCTCGACCAGCCGCTCGAGACCGGTGAAGCTCTTGCTGGCTTCGCCCGCGGGAATGGACAGCGTCTCCACCGCCAGACCGGCCTCGGTGAGGCTCTGGGTCAGCCGCGCGGGATGCGGGGTCCGGCGCAGATTCTCGTCGGTCACCAGGAAGAGCCGCGGTTCCCGCAGCAGCGGCGCGATCCGGCTGCCGGCATCCTCCAGCAGTCCCGCTCCGAGATGGATCGGATAGCTGCGCTCGCCGAGGCGGACGGTCAGCGCCGGCTGCCGGCTCATGGCCGCGGTTCCGATCGCGGCAACAGCGCCCGGATCCGGGTAACGAGCTCCTCCACCGGCTGGTCGCCGGTGTCGACCACGAGATCCGCCTGGGCGTAGACCGGATAGCGCTTTTCCATGAGTTCCTGCAGAATTCGTCGCGGGTCGCCACGGGCCAGCAACGGCCGCGCATGGCGCCGCCTTTCGGTGCGTCTGAGCAGCGTCTCGAGATCCGCCCGCAGCCAGATGGAAGTGGCCTCGGCCTTGACCAGCGCCCGGATCGCCTCGTCGATG
>JALSRW010000126.1 GCA_026984595.1 Alphaproteobacteria bacterium | reverse complement strand
AGTGATGCCGTTCTTTCCCTCCCTGCCCGAGAATGCCGGGGTGCGCCACGCCATGCGCCTCGATCCCGAAGCGGGCCGTGCTCTGATCGCCCTGCACACGGCCGTGATGCGGGCGCCCTCGGCACTCACCCCCGGCGAGCGCGAGCTGATCGCCGCCTATGTCTCGGCCCTCAACCAATGCGGCTACTGCCACGGCGTCCATGCCGCCACCGCCCGCCGGTTCGGCATCGCCGAAGGTCTCCTCGAAAGCATGGTGGCGGATCTGGATGCGGCGGCGGTGCCCGACCGGCTGCGGCCGATCCTGGCCTATGCCCGCAAGCTCACCCGGACCCCGAGCCGCATGACGGCGGCAGACGCCCGTGCGGTGTTCGCCGCCGGCTGGGACGAGCGCGCCCTGCACGATGCCATCCAGGTCGTCTGCCTGTTCAACTTCATGAACCGCTTCGCCGAGGGGCACGGGATTGCCGGCGATCCGTCGGTATTCGAGGAGCGGGGCCGCCAGCTCGCCGAAGGGGGCTACGAGCCGCTGCGGAAACTGCTCGAATAGGCCGCGGCGCTGTATCCGCGCGCTGGTCGCCGGACCGCTTCCCATCGCCGGTGCGAAAAGGCGAAGGTCACCGTTCGCGACCTTCTGCCGCCGAGGAGCATGGTTCTCGCCGCCTCCGGCCCAGAACGCCGTCCGCCCGGGCACGACCACGCGCGATCCGTGACGATGGCCGCGCTCGCGGCTCTCCCGGGGTCGGCGATCGATCTTTCGCGGCAGCGCACGGCGCCGTGGTTCGCCGCCACTGCCCGCGGCCGTTGCGGCCGATGACGGGGCGCATTCCGCGAACCTCTTGCCGGTCACTCCCGGTCCCTGTTCGGCGTCTTGGGGCGCGAACGGGAAAGCCCGGAAGATCGTTGCAGCGCCGGGCGATCCGTCCGGACCGGGGCGAACCGGGCAGGATGCGGCTCACGGCATCTGCTCCGCGCCGTCGGCCGCTCGGGCGGTATGATGGGCGAGGAACCAGCGGTAGGTTTCTCGGATGCCCTCTTCGAGGGGGATTTGGGGCCGCCAGCCGAGGGCGGTGATGCGGGAGATGTCGAGGCGTTTTTCGGGGGTGCCGTCGGGGCGGGCGGGATCGAAGCGGATGCGGCCGCGGTAGCCGGTGATGCGGGCGATGGTTTCGGCCAGTTCGCGGATCGTCAGATCCCGGCCGCAGCCGATGTTGATCGGGATTTCGTCGGAGAAATGGCGCAGCAGATGCAGGCAGGCCTCGGCCAGATCCTCGACATGCAGGAATTCCCGCCTGGGGGTGCCGCTGCCCCAGACCACCACCTCCGTATCGCCGCGGCTCTTCGCTTCGTGGAAGCGGCGGAGGAGGGCCGGCAGGACATGGCCGGTTTCGGGGTCGAAATCGTCGTGCGGGCCGTAGAGATTGGTGGGCATGCAGGCGATGAAGTCGCGGCCCTCCTGGCGGCGTCGGGCGCGGCACAGCTCGAGGCCGCAGATCTTGGCCAACGCATACGCGCGGTTGGTCTCCTCGAGCGGGCCGGTCAGCAGATATTCCTCGCGGATCGGCTGCGGGCAGTCGCGGGGATAGATGCAGGAGGAGCCCAGGAAGAGGAGCTTTTCCACCCCGAGCTCGGCGCTGGCGGAGATCACCTCCAGTTCGATCCGCAGGTTCTGCTCCAGGAATTCGACCGGCCGGCGGGCATTGGCGAGGATGCCGCCGACCCGGGCGGCGGCCAGGATCACCACCTGCGGGCGGTGGCGCCGCATCCAGGCCCGCACCGCCGCCCCCTCGGTGAGATCGAGTTCCTCGCGGGGCACGGTGAGGAGCTCCACCGCTTCGCGGGAAAGCCGGCGCAACAGTGCCCGCCCCACCATGCCGCGATGGCCGGCCACCCAGACCCGCTTGCCGGAAAGATCGTAGAGCGCTGCCGCCGTCACCGCCGCCCCCGGTCCGTCATGCCTCAATCCGCGGCGTCGCGGATCCGCCGCCCGCCCAGGAGCTCGCAGCGCAGGGCCTCGAGATCGGCCTGCACCATCTCCCGCACCAGATCCGCGAACCCCACCCGCGGCCGCCAGCCGAGTTCGCGGCGCGCCTTTGTGGCATCGCCCTCGAGATGGGGCACCTCCAGGGGGCGGAAATAGCGCGGATCCACCTCCACCAGCACCTGTCCGGTGCGGGCGCAGATCCCCTTCTCCTCGACCCCCTCCCCCCGCCATACCAGCGGCCGCTCGATCGCGGCGAAGGCCCGCTCCACGAATTCCCGCACACTGTGCGATTCCCCGGTCGCCAGCACATAGTCCGAAGGCCGCTCGGCCTGCAGCATCCGCCACATCCCCTCGACGTGATCGCGCGCATGGCCCCAGTCGCGGCGCGCCTCCAGATTGCCGATCCACAGCCGCCGCTGCAGCCCCAACGCGATCGCCGCCGCCGCCCGGCTGATCTTGCGGGTGACGAAGGTCTCGCCCCGCAGCGGGCTCTCGTGGTTGAAGAGAATGCCGTTGACCGCGAACATGCCGTAGCCCTCGCGGTAGTTGCGCACGATCCAGTAGGCATAGAGCTTGGCCGTGGCATAGGGGCTCTGCGGCAGAAACGGCGTCTCCTCGTTCTGTGGCGGCGGCGCCGCGCCGTAGAGCTCCGAGCTCGAGGCCTGATAGAAGCGCACCCGCTCCTCCATCTTGAGAATGCGGATCGCCTCCAACAGCCTGAGCGTCCCCAGCCCGTCGGCATTGGCGGTGTATTCGGCCGTCTCGAAGCTCACCTTGACATGGCTCTGCGCCGCCAGATTGTAGATCTCGTCGGGCTGCACCTCCTGCACGATCCGAATGAGATTCGTGGCATCCGTCATGTCCCCGTAATGCAGGAAAAACCGCGCATCCCGCTCGTGCGGATCCACATACAGATGATCCACCCGCGCCGAATTGAAGGAGCTCGAACGGCGCTTCACCCCGTGCACCTCGTACCCCTTCGACAACAACAGCTCCGCCAGATAACTCCCGTCCTGACCGGTGATCCCCGTGATCAAAGCAACCCTGGTCATGCGATGCCCTTTCCGGCACGGGGGCGGACCCCGGTTTGTCCGCTTCAGGGTTAGCCCGGGATTGGTTAAGATTTCGTCAACACACCGCTCGGGAGGATGCAGCCGTGCTGCCCGAAGGCCGGACCATCGCCGAGATCCGGGCCAGGTTCCGCTGGCGGATCCCCGAACATTTCAACATTGCCGCCGCCTGCTGTGACCGCTGGGCCGACGGCAGCGGCCGCGAGGCTCTGGTGGTCGTCGACGTCGACGGCCGGCGCCGGGTCTGGAGCTTCGACGCCCTGGCCGATCTTTCCCGCCGGCTGGCGAGCGTGCTGGTGACCCGCGGCATCGGCGAGGGCGACCGCATCGGCATCCTCCTCGGCCAGCGGGTCGAAACCCTGCTGGCCCATCTCGCCTGTGCGCGGATCGGTGCCGTCGCCGTGCCGCTGTTCGCGCTGTTCGGCCCCGAGGCGCTGCGTTACCGGCTCGCCGACAGTGGCGCGGTGGCACTGGTGACCGACGCCGCGGGGGCCGAGAAACTGGCATCCATCCGGAGCGAGCTGCCGGCACTGCGCAGGATGTTCCTGGTGGATGGAGGCGCCGAGGGCGGAGAGCCGCTCTGGCCGCTGCTGGAGCGGGCGAAACCCTTGCCCCGGATAGCGGCGACCCGTGCCGAGGATCCGGCGCTGATCATCTACACTTCCGGTACCACCGGCCCGCCCAAGGGCGCCCTGCACGCCCAGCGGGTGCTGCTCGGGCATCTGCCCGGGGTGCAGATGCCGCACGAATGCTTTCCGCAGCCCGGCGACCGCTTCTGGACGCCCGCCGACTGGGCCTGGATCGGCGGTCTCCTCGATGTACTGCTGCCCAGCCTCTATTTCGGCGTGCCGGTGGTCGCCGGTCCGGGCGGCAGGTTCGACCCCGAGGCGGCGGTGGCGCTGATGGCGCGGGAGCGGGTGCGCAACGTCTTC
>JALSRW010000125.1 GCA_026984595.1 Alphaproteobacteria bacterium | reverse complement strand
CGACCGCCGGGAAGCGCGGCGGCGGCCTCGATGCCGGCATTGACCGGTGCCGCCCGCAGCCATCCCGGCAGCGGCACGCGGGTCGTCAGTCGCTCGCGTCCCTTGGCTTCGGGGTCGAGGCGGTAGAGCGCGTGCTCGCCCTCGGCGGCGAGGAACAACGTGCCGTCCGCGGCCACGGCCAGGCTTTCACTGTCGGGACGGCCGTTGCCGGTGTGCAGGGCACAGCGCTGCCAGGAAGCGGACGCCGGGGCGGCGACCGCGAGGATGGCCGGATCGAAACGCCACAGGGTGCCGCGGTCGGAAAGCGCGAACAGCCGGCCATCGACGTATTGCAGCGCCGAGAAGCCGCCGAACTCGGGATCCCGCGACTGCAATCGCAGGGCACCCGCCAGGCGGAGCACGCCGCGTGGGTCCGCCGGACCGCCTTGTCGGTCCTCGGGGACCCTCAGCGCCTCGCCGGTCACCGGCCGCGAGGCCTTCCACTTGCAGGCCAGAGCCGGCCGTCCCGGAAGGAGGGCGAGGAGCAGGGACAGGAGCAGCAGCGGTGCCCTCGGTCGCAACGACGCAAGAGGAAAGGCCCGCCTCCGGGCGGAAGCGGGCCGGTCGGTAGTCACAGGACAGAAGTGTCGGGACCCGGTCAGTTGCGCTGCTGGCCGAAGAGCTGCAGCAGCATGATGAACAGGTTGATGAAGTCGAGATAGAGCCGGAGCGCGCCGAAGATCGCCTTGCGGGTGGCCACCTCGGGCGAGTCGTATTCGTAGTAGGCTTCCTTGATCGCCTGGGTGTCGTAGGCGGTGAGGCCGACGAAGATGCCGACACCGAGGATGCTGATGGCGAACTGCAGGGCGCTGCTCATCAGGAAGATGTTGACGAGCCCGGCGATGATGATGCCGATCAGCCCCATGAACAGGAACGAGCCCCAGGCGGTGAGATCCCGTTTCGTGGTGTAGCCGTAGAGGCTCATGGCGCCGAAGGTGGCGGCGGTGATGAAGAAGACCCGGGCGATGCTGGCCCCGGTGAAAACCAGGAAGATGCTCGACAGCGAAAGGCCCATCACCACCGCGAAGGCCCAGAAGGTGAGCTGTGCGGCGCTCAGGCTCATCCGGTGGATGCGGGCGCTCAGATAGAAGACGAAGCCGAGGGGCGCGAGCATCACCACCCATTGGAGGGGGGTGCCGAAGATCAGTGCCATCGCCTGCGGGCTCTGGGCCACGACATATGCCGTGAGGCCGGTGAGGGCGAGGCCGATCCCCATGTAGTTGTAGACCGACAGCATGTAGCTGCGCAGGCCCTCGTCGATCTCGGCCGCCGAAAGCTGCGCCTGGGCCGCGCGCGGGGTAAGGCGATGATCCATTGTCCTGTCCGCTCCTTAGGATGCGCGTTCTGGGATGCGCTCGCTGGCTGTGGATCCATGATATGGCGGGGCCTCGCACGCGATCAAGCCTCGCCGGACAGCGCCCGAAGGTGCCATGAACAAAGTTTCATGGTCTCTCAAGACTGTGGAAAGACGGCCTCAGCCGATGACCGCGAAGACCGGAAAGGTCTCCAGCAGCCAGTAGGCGATCACCTCGAACTGGCCGGTGACCATCAGCGTGCCCATGATTAGCAGCAGCACTCCGGCTCCCTGCTGCAGCCGCCGCCCCATCTTCGCGAGCCGCTTGAGATGGCGCAGGAGCTGCTCGGTGAAGAGGGCGGCCAGCAGGAAGGGCACGCCGAGGCCCAGGGAATAGATGCCGAGCAGAATCGTGCCCTTTTCGAGGCTGGCGGTGCTCGCGGTCATGGTCAGGATGGCGCCCAGCACCGGGCCGATGCAGGGGGTCCAGCCGAAGGCGAAGGCGAGGCCCAGCAGGAAGGCGCCGGTCACCCGTCCGCCCGGGATGTTCAGATGAAAGCGGGCTTCGCGCTGCATCAGGCGGAACGGCGAAAGCCCGAGAAGATGGATGCCGAACAGGAGAATGACGATGCCCGCCGCCACCCCCAGCTCGTAGCGATAGGTCAGCAACAGCCCCCCCAGGGCCGAGGCGCTGGCGCCGAAGGCCACGAATACCACCGAGAAGCCGAGCACGAACCAGACCGCGTAGAGCAAGGCGCGCAGCCGGTGGATGCTGCTCTCCTCCAGCTCGCCGAGAGAGCTGCCCGCGACATAGGAGACATAGCCCGGCACCAGCGGCAATACGCAGGGCGAGAGAAACGAGATCACGCCACCGAAGAACGCCGTGACAATGCCGAGAAGTGTGAGATCGACCATCGGTGTTCCTGATCCGGGTCTGTCCGCCCCGTAAGAAAGTGCACCGCGAGGAGGCGGGCAAGGGGCTCACGTCATCGTGTCACAACCCACGGCCACCCGGGCGCTGCCGGCCGCGGTTCAGAAGGGGATGTCGTCGTCGAGATCCTCGTCGGGCGGCGGCGTGGGACGACGGGCCGGTGCCGGCCGTTCCCCGCCGCCGGGCCCGCCCAGCGGTTCGCCCGATCCCTCGCCGCGGCCGCCGAGCAGCACCAGTTCGCCGCGAAAGCGCTGCAGCACCACTTCCGTGGTGTAGCGCTCCTGACCGCTCTGATCGGTCCATTTGCGGGTCTGGAGCTGCCCCTCGATATAGACCGAGCGGCCCTTGGAGAGGTAGCGTTCCGCCACTTCGGCGAGGTTTTCGTTGAAGATCACCACCCGATGCCATTCGGTGCGCTCGCGTGCCTCGCCGCTGCCGCGATCCTTCCAGCGCTCGCTGGTGGCGATCGTCAGATGCACGATCTTGCGATTGTCCTGGGTGTAGCGGACCTCGGGATCCCGTCCGAGATTGCCCACCAGAATGACCTTGTTGACGCTGCCGGCCATGCGCTCGGTTCCATTCTCCTGTTGGCAGGGCTGACATTTCAGTCCGGCCCCGCAAAATCAAGCCTTATCTGGGCGCCGCCGCGGGGCTCTGCGGCCGCCATCCCCGGCCGCTCGCCGGGCGGCGCCATCGCCCTTCTCTTCGAGCAGGGCGCGCAGGCGTCGGAGCAGGGCCAGCCGGCCGGTGTCGCTCGGCAGCGCCTGCAGCCGCTGTCCCAGATCGAGCAGCAGCCGCGCATAGGCGTTGTGCCAGTCCTCCCGGGCGCGGGCGAGCTCCGGCGCGATGCGGGGCGCGGCACGGGTCCGCAGAGGGGGTTCGGCGAGCTCGAGGGTGAAGGTCTCGTCGAGCTCGGGGACGACGATCGCCTCCGCATCCAGCCCTTCCGCCGTCAGCGCCTCGCGCAGCGCCGCCAGCGCCTGCTCCTCGCCGTGATCGAGAAAGAGGGTCCGCCGCACCGGCCGGCGTCGCTTCGCCCAGGCCAAGAGCTCGCTCCTGTCGGCATGGGCCGAATAGCCCTCGATCGAGCGGATGCGGGCGCGCACGGCGATCTCCTGACCGTGGATGCGGACCCGCTTCTCGCCGCCGAGGATGAGATGGCCGAGGGTGCCGGGCGCCTGATAGCCGACGAACAGCACGGTACATTCGGGCCGCCACAGATTGTGCCGCAGATGGTGGCGGATGCGGCCGGCATCGCACATGCCGCTCGCCGCCATGATGATCGCCCCGCCGGTGATGCGGTTGATGGCCCGGCTCTGCTCCACCGTCTCGGTGAAGCGGATGTACGGGCTCTTGAACATCAGCTCCGGGTCTTCGACCTCGTGCAGCTCGTTCCTGTGCTTGGCGAAGACCTCGGTGATCCGCACCGCCAGCGGCGAATCGATGAAGATCGGAGCCTTGGGAATGGCACCCCGGTGCATCAGCCAGGTCAGGGCGTACAGGAGCTCCTGGGTGCGCTCGACGGCGAAGGCGGGAATGACGAGGTTGCCACCGCGTGACAGTGCTTCGGCGACCTCCCGCCGCAGATGCTCGCGGCGCTCCTCGATGGTCCGGTCCTCGCGCTCGCGATCGCCGTAGGTGCTCTCCATGACCAGGTAATCGAGGCCGGCGGGGGCCGAGGGATGGTCGTGGAAGGCCTTCTCGTCGGGTCCGATGTCGCCGGAGAACAGGAGACGCAGCGGGCGT
>JALSRW010000124.1 GCA_026984595.1 Alphaproteobacteria bacterium | reverse complement strand
CATCCGTCTCGATCGGCCGGAGACCCGTAACGCCATCACCGAGTTCGACATGGTCGAGGCGCTGGTGGGCGCTCTGGAGCGGGCCGGGGCGGATGACGATGCCCGGGTGGTGATCCTCACCGGCGCCGGCCCCGCCTTCTGCTCGGGCGGCAACATCAAGAAACTGCGGGAAGAAATCACCGAAAGCGCGATCTCCCCGGCCGCGATCGAGGCCTTCTACAGAGAGGGCATCCAGCGCATCCCATTGGCCTTCGAGAAGCTCGATCTGCCGGTCATTGCCGCCGTCAACGGGCCGGCGATCGGGGCGGGCTGCGATCTCGCCTGCATGTGCGACATCCGTATCGCCGCCGAAAGCGCCCGTTTCGCCGAGAGCTTCGTGCGGCTCGGCCTCGTTCCCGGCGATGGCGGAGCCTGGTTCCTGCCGCGGGTGGTGGGGATGTCGAAGGCCTGCGAGCTGACCTTCACCGGCGAGGCGGTGGACGCCCGGGAGGCGCTGGCCATCGGCCTCGTCTCCAGGGTGGTGCCGGACGATCGGCTGATGGAGGAGGCCCTGGATCTGGCGCGGAGGATCGCCGCCAACCCGCCGCAGGCGGTACGCATGGCCAAACGCCTGCTGCGCGAGGGACAGAGGCTGTCGCTTCCCTCCCTGCTGGAAATGTCGGCGGCCTATCAGGCCATCGTCCAGCGCACCGAGGACCATCGGGAAGCGATGGCGGCGCTGTTCGAAAAGCGCCCACCGCGGTTCACCGGCCGCTGAGGGCGCATCCGGTGCCGGGAGCGCTCGCAGGATACCGGGTGGTCGACCTCACCAGCGTCCTGTTCGGCCCCTATGCCACCCGCATCCTCGCCGACTATGGCGCCGAGGTGATCAAGGTGGAACCGCCTTCGGGCGATCTCACGCGCTGGCTGGAGCCTTTCCGCTCGCCCGGCATGGGGGCGATGTTCATCGCCGCCAACCGCGGCAAGCGCAGCATCGTCCTCGATCTCAAGCAGGCGGAAGGACGGGAGATCCTGCGCGAGCTGGTGGCGAGCGCCGACATCCTGGTCCACTCCATCCGCCCCAAGGCGGCGGCGCGGCTGGGCATCACCTTCGATGCCATGCGCGCCTTGCGCCCCGATCTCATCTATTGCGAGCTCACGGGCTACGGGCAGGAGGGGCCGTGGGCAGACCTTCCCGCCTATGACGACACGGTGCAGGCGGCGAGCGGCATCGTCGCCCTCGAGGCGGAAGTGTCCGAAGCGCCGCACTATGTGCCGACGACGATGGCCGACAAGGTGGGCAGCCTCTATGTGGTCCACGCGATTCTGGCCGCCTGTCTGGCCCGCGGCCGCGACGGCGAGGGACGCTATCTGCGGGTGCCGATGCTGGAGTGTCTGGTGGATTTCCTGATGGTCGAGCATCTGGCGGGCCGGGCCTTCGAACCACCCGAGGGGGAGGCCGGCTATGCGCGGGTCCTGGCCGGCGGCCGGCGGCCCTATCGGGCGCGGGACGGCTGGGTGGCGATCCTGCCCTATGCGACCGCCCAGTGGCAGCGGTTCCTACGAGAGATCGGTCGTGCCGATCTGGCCGAGGCCGAGTGGGTTCGCGATCCCTCGGCGCGCAGCGGGCGCATCGGCGAACTCTACGAGGCGGTGGCCGAGGCGGCCGTCGAACGCAGTGTGGCGGAATGGGTCGAACTCGCCGCGAGGCTCGATCTTCCGGCGATGCCGGTGGCGAAGTTGGCCGATCTGTTCTCCCATCCCCATCTCGATGCGGTGGGGTCGTTCCGGGGCTTCCGCCACCCGAGCGAGGGGCCGATGCGGGAGGTGCGTTTCCCGGTGGAGGGCACGGCGACGGAGGAAGGTGTGCCGCGTCCGGCGCCACGGCTCGGCGAGGACGGTCGCGCCATTCTCGAGGCGCTGGGCCGGGATGCGGCGGCGATCGAAAGGCTGGCGGCGGCCGGCGTCACCCGGTTTCCATGAGCCGGCTCACTGCATGGTGAGACCGCCGGAGACGCTGATCGTCTGGCCGGTGATGTAATCGGCATCCGCGCTCAGCAGGAAACAGACGAGGCCGGCATAATCCTCGGGACGGCCCAGTCTCCCGAGCGGGATCGCGCGCTGCAGCGCCTGCCGCAGTTTCTCGCCCCGCTCGCCCTCGCCGGCGAAATCGCGAAAGAGCGGGGTGTCGGTGGGGCCCGGGCAGACCGTGTTGAGACGGATGCCGGAGCGGGCGAGTTCCCGGGCCAGAGTCTTGGTGAAGGCGAGGATGCCGCCTTTGGCCGCGGCATAGACGGCCTCTCCGGAGGACCCCACGCGCGCCGCATCCGAGGCGATGTTGACCACTTTCCCCCGCTCGCGCGCCACCATCCCCGGCAGCACGGCATAATGCATGTTGAGGGGGCCGAAGAGATTGATGGCGACGATCTTCGACCACAGCTCGGGGGTGGTTTCCAGAAACGGCATGGCCCGATCCCACCCGGCATTGTTGACGAGCCCCTCGGTCGGCCCGAAAGCTTTCTCGAAGCGGTCCACCGCCTCCTGCACCGCCTCCAGATCGGTGATGTCCACCCGCCAGGCACGGGCGGCACCGCCTTCCCGCGTGATGCCCGCGGCGGTGTCCTCGCCGCCTTTCGCATCGAGATCGAAGATGCCGACCCGCGCCCCTTCGGCGCCCAGCCGCAGGGCGATGGCGCGGCCGATGCCGCTGGCGGCACCGGTGACGATGACGTTGATCCCCTCGATGCCGCGCATGCTCACGCCTGCCTCCCTCGTGTCGCGTCCCTCGCGCATTCGCCCAGCGCCCGGATCTCCTCCAGCGCCTCGGGATTGATCAGAGAGGACAGATCGCCCTGGGGCTCGCCCAGCCAGGCGGCCCGCACCGCGCGGCGCATGATCTTCATGTTGCGGGTCCGCGGCAGATCGGAGACGGCGAAGACATGCTTCGGGCGGAAGGCCTTGCCCATGCCCGTTGCCACCGCCTCGGCGAGCCGGTCCGGGAACGCGGGGCCGGTATCGATGCCGGGCATCGGCAGCACGAAGCAGACCAGCGCCTCGCCCTTGAGCGGGTCGGGCACGCCCACCACCGCCGCTTCGGTGACCTCGCCGGTGGAAGTCAGGATCGCCTCGATCTCCGCGGGGCCGGTGCGCTTGCCGGCGAGCTTGATGGTGTCGTCGGATCGCCCGAACAGATACCAGAAACCGTCCGCGTCGCGGGCCGCCAGATCGCCGTGCCGCCAGCAGCCGGGGATCCGCCGCCAGTAGGTTTCGAGATAGCGCTTCTCGTCGCGCCAGAGGCCGCGGGTGAGGCTGATCGAGGGGCGACGCAGCACGAGTTCGCCTTTTTCGCCCGGGGGCAGGGAGCGCCCGTCGGCGTCCGCGACATCGGCGCTCATGCCCGGAATGGCGCCGCCGAAGGAGAGCGGTTTCGAGGGCGTGATCATGGTCCCGGCGAGGATGCCACCGGCCATCTCGGTGCCGCCCGCATAATTGAGCAACGGGACGCGCCGCCGGCAGAGCCGCTCGAAGGCCCAATGCCAGGCGGCTTCGGTCCAGGGCTCGCCGGTGGAGACCACCGCCCGCAGCCGCGAAAAGGGCAGGGCGTCGATCCCGCCGCCATCGGCGAGGCGCATGTAACCGCGGATGATGGTGGGGGCGATGCCGAGATGGGTGGTTCCGAGATCCTCGACGAGGCGCCAGTAGCGTCCCGGATGGGGATGATCGGGGGTGCCGTCGGCGACCAGGATGGTGCCGCCGAGCAGAAGCGGCATGGTGAACAGGATCGGTCCCACCACCCAGCCGAGATCGCTCATCCAGAACAGGGAGTTTCCCGGGCGGAAGTCGAAGCAGAGGCCGAAATCGATGCAGGTCTTGGCCATGAAGCCGCAATGGGTCTGGATCGACCCCTTGGGCTTGCCGGTGGTTCCCGAAGTATAGACCAGCAGCAGGGGCGAATCCGCCGGCAGGATCTCGATCCGCCGTTCTTCCTCCGAGCCGTCGAGTTCGGCCATGGCGACAACCGGGAGCCCCCGCCCGT
>JALSRW010000123.1 GCA_026984595.1 Alphaproteobacteria bacterium | reverse complement strand
GGCTCAGCCGGCGGCCCCGCGGTGGACCCGGCGCAGCACATAGAGGGCGATGCCGGCGGCCACCGCCACATTGAGGCTGTCGATGCGGGGATCGATCACCAGCCTGGCCCGCTCCGCGCAGCTCTCGGCCACCAGCCGGCGCATGCCTTCCCCTTCGCTGCCCAGCACCAGCACCCGGCGGCGCACCGGCCGGAGCTCCTCGATCGGGGTAGCGGCGGCGGCATCGAGCCCGGTCACCCGGTAGCCGGCCTCCTCGAGCTGCTTCAAGGCGCGGGCGAGGTTCACCACCTCGACGATGGGAATCATGTCGAGCGCCCCCGATGCCGCCTTGGCCGCGGCGCCTCCCATCTCGGCACTGCGCCGCTGCTGGACGACCACCGCGTTGACCCCCATCGCCACCGCCGAGCGCAGGATGGCGCCGAAATTGCGGGGATCGGTGATCTGGTCGAGCACCAGCAGGAAGCTCTCCTCGGGCTGCACCGCCAGCACCCGCTCCAGCGCCAGCGGCGGCAGCGGCGCCGCCCTGAGTGCCACCCCCTGATGAACCGCTCCCTGCGGCAGCGGGCGGGCGATCTCGCCCGCTCTGGCGATGCGGATCTCGAGCCCGGGCCGCTGCGCCGCCCGCCCGAGCTTCTCGAGCGCCGGTTCGGTGGCCAGCAGCAGCCGACAGGCGCGGCGCGGGTTGCGGAGTGCGGCGAGCACCGCGTGATGGCCGTAGAGCCAGAGCTCCTGGCCGCCGGCGCGGGCGCCGCCGGCAGCGGAACGGGGTTTTCCCGGCGCCCCCGGACGGCCGCCGCGGGCCTTGCCCTTACCCTTTGTGCGCCGGGGCTTTTCGCGGGTTTTCGTTTCGGTCATGAGAGTTGACATTCGTTCGAGATAAGCCATATTCCGCGCGCGTTTTCGCCCACTCGCGGGGTCGCGGGGAGGGGTGGCCGAGTGGCTAAAGGCAGCAGACTGTAAATCTGCCGGCGCAAGCCTACGTAGGTTCGAATCCTACCCCCTCCACCATCCCGCGGGCGCGACGCGGCCGGTTGCCGGGCGGGTGTAGCTCAATGGTAGAGCTCCAGCCTTCCAAGCTGGCGGTGGGGGTTCGATTCCCCTCACCCGCTCCAGACCGCGCCCTGCAAACACCCACTGGTCCAGCAACGCAAGCGCAAACACGGGATCCCCGCGATGGCCAAGGCGAAATTCGAGCGGACGAAGCCGCACTGCAACATCGGTACGATCGGCCATGTCGATCACGGGAAGACGACGTTGACGGCGGCGATCACGAAGGTGTTGGCGGAGGCGGGGAAGGCTTCGTACACGAGCTACGATCAGATCGACAAGGCGCCGGAGGAGAAGGCGCGTGGGATCACGATCAACACGGCGCATGTGGAGTACGAGACGGAGAAGCGGCATTACGCGCATGTCGATTGTCCGGGGCATGCGGATTACGTGAAGAACATGATCACCGGTGCGGCGCAGATGGACGGGGCGATTTTGGTGGTGAGTGCGGCGGACGGTCCGATGCCGCAGACGCGGGAGCATATTTTGTTGGCGCGTCAGGTGGGGGTTCCGGCGCTGGTGGTGTATCTGAACAAGGTGGATCAGGTGGACGATCCGGAGCTGTTGGAGCTGGTGGAGCTGGAGGTTCGGGAGCTTTTGTCGAACTACGGGTTTCCGGGGGACGAGATTCCGGTGATTTCGGGTTCGGCGCTGGCGGCTTTGGAGGATCGGGATCCGGAGATCGGGCGGGAATCGATCGTCAAGCTGATGGAGGCGGTGGACGCGTACATTCCGCAGCCGGAGCGTCCGAAGGATCTGCCGTTTTTGATGCCGATCGAGGATGTGTTTTCGATTTCCGGGCGCGGCACGGTGGTCACGGGTCGGATCGAGCGGGGGGTGATCAAGGTCGGCGAGGAGGTGGAGATCGTGGGGCTGCGGCCGACGCAGAAGACGGTCTGCACCGGGGTGGAGATGTTCCGCAAGCTCCTGGACCAGGGCGAGCCCGGGGACAATGTGGGGATTTTGTTGCGCGGCACGAAGCGGGACGAGGTGGAGCGGGGCCAGGTTCTGTGCAAGCCGGGCTCGATCACGCCGCACACCAAGTTCGAGGCGGAGGTGTACATTCTCACCAAGGAGGAGGGGGGTCGGCACACGCCGTTTTTCTCCAACTACCGGCCGCAGTTCTATTTCCGGACCACCGATGTGACGGGATCGATCGAGCTGCCGGAGGGGGTGGAGATGGTGATGCCGGGGGACAATGTGAAGCTCAAGGTGGCCCTCATCCAGCCCATCGCCATGGAGCAGGGCTTGCGCTTCGCCATCCGCGAAGGCGGCCGCACCGTCGGCGCCGGCGTCGTCGCCAAGGTCATCGAGTAACAGAAAGGTCATCGAGTAACAGAGAAGAGAGAGGCCCGAGCGGGGCTTGCGCGCGCCCGGCAAAGCGCGTAGGAGAGCTGCCGACCCGGTGCGCGAGGTGTGCCGGGGGCGGTGCGTTTCGGGCCGTCCGAGGGTGCCGCCGCCGGGGGCGGCGGCGGTTCCGGGCGGCGCCGGGGCCGGCGCGGGCGGGCACAGGAGTGTAGCTCAATTGGCAGAGCACCGGTCTCCAAAACCGGGGGTTGGGGGTTCGAGTCCCTCCACTCCTGCCACGCACTCCCGGAGCAACGGCATGGATTGCGAGCGGGTCTAGATGATGGCCAAGACGTCGCCGGCACAATTCGTACGCGAGGTGCGCCAGGAACTCGCCAAGGTCACCTGGCCGAGCCGCCGCGAGCTGATCTACACGACGCTGAGCGTGCTCGCGATGTCGAGCCTGGCGGCGCTGTTCTTCTTCGTCACCGACCAGATCATCGGCTGGGCGGTGGAGTGGGTATTGGGGCTGGGCGGCTGATGGCCGAGGCGCGCTGGTACATCATTCACGTCTATTCGGGCTTCGAGAAGAAGGTGGCCGAGGCGATCCGCGAGCAGGCGGCGCAGAAGGGCCTCGAATCCTGCTTCGAGGAAATCTTGGTGCCCACCGAGGAAGTGGTGGAGATCCGCCGGGGCAAGAAGGTCAGCGCCGAGCGCAAGTTCTTCCCCGGCTACGTGCTGATCAAGATGGTGCTCAACGACGCCACCTGGTCGCTGGTGCGCAACGTGCCCAAGGTCACCGGATTCCTGGGGCCGGGCGGCAAGCCGGCACCGATCCCCGAGGAGGAGGCGGAACGCATCCGCCAGCAGGTGCAGGAGGGGGTCGAGCATCCGCGGCCGCTCGTCAGTTTCATGATCGGCGATCGGGTGCGGGTCACCGACGGTCCCTTCAGCACCTTCGAGGGGGTCGTCGAGGAGGTCGACGAGGCCCGCGGCCGGGTCAAGGTGGCGGTCTCCATCTTCGGCCGCGCGACCCCGGTCGAGCTGGAATATTCCCAGGTCGAGAAGCTGTAGAGAGAGCCAACCGTTGCGGGAGCGCGCCCGCGGGCGCGCGCATGGACCGCGGGAGGAGAGAGCATGGCGAAGAAGGTCATCGGCTACATCCGCTTGCAGGTGCCGGCCGGCAAGGCGACCCCCTCGCCGCCGATCGGCCCGGCGCTGGGCCAGCGCGGCCTCAACATCATGGAGTTCTGCAAGCAGTTCAACGCGGCCACCCAGGGCATGGAGCCCGGGATGCCGATCCCGGTGGTGATCACCGCCTATGCGGATCGCACCTTCACCTTCGTCACCAAGACGCCGCCGGTGTCGTTCCTGCTGCGCCGTGCCGCCGGCATCGAGAAGGGGTCCTCGACCCCCGGCCGCCAGGTGGCCGGCCGGGTGACGGTGGCCCAGTGCCGCGAGATCGCCGAGCAGAAGATGCAGGATCTCAACGCCTATGACGTCGATGCGGCGGTGCGCATCGTCATGGGTTCGGCCCGTTCGATGGGCCTCGAGGTGGTGGAGTAGAGCGATGGCCAAGAAAGGAAAGCGTCTGCGGGCCGCCCTCGAGCAGTTCGATGTCCGCCGCAGCTATCCGCTCGAAGAGGCGGTCGAGCTGGTGAAGAAGACGGCCACCGCGAAGTTCGACGAGACGGTGGA
>JALSRW010000122.1 GCA_026984595.1 Alphaproteobacteria bacterium | reverse complement strand
CCCGTGGCGCGCTGCCCGGAGGTGCGTTTCGTGCTCGATCACTGCGGCAAGCCGGGGATCGCGGCCGGGCTGTTCGAGCCCTGGGCGGGCCGGATCCGGCGTCTGGCCGCCCTGCCCAACATCCATTGCAAACTGTCGGGTCTGGTGACGGAAGCGGATCACGACCGCTGGCGGGAAGAGGAGCTCGGGCCCTATATCGACCATGTTCTCGAATGCTTCGGCGCCGGGCGGGTGATGTTCGGCGGCGACTGGCCGGTGGTGACCTTGGCCGCCTCCTACCGGCGCTGGGTGGAGATCGTCGCCAACGCCCTCGCCGGTGCGCCCGAGAGCGAGCGCCGGCGCATCTGGCACGACAATGCGCAGGAGGTGTACGGGCTCGCCGGGACCGCCGGCTGACATTCGTTCTCTACTTCGATCTTTTTCGTTTGACGCGAAGTCGCTGCAAGTGCATCATGCGCAGTGGCGAGGAAAAGGCGGTTCCGATGGGAGCGAGCCATGTCGTTTCCCGAACCGGGAAGTCGGCCTTCTTCTTTCGCCGTTCGGCCGCAACTCCAGCGGAGGAGGATGGGGAAGCGACCATGACTCCACCGGGCCAGCAAGACGGGGCTTCCCTTGCGTGAAGCCCCCGGTCCTCGATGGGGCCCCAGGGCGCGAGTCGAGGGTCGTCATCCGGACAATCTGCGAGCGATGCGCGTTCGGCCACGGGCCGCACGCGGAACTGGACAGCGCAGTCCCCGGTATCGACCGGGCTGACCCCGCCGCGCCACACCAGCCGGCGGGGTCGTTGTCTGCAACCCACACTCCGTTCCTTCATACCCCGGTGCAGGGAGACGGGCTTGCCGTGTCCCGTGGGCAATGGCTCTATGCCGGTCACGGAGGTGAAGGGGATGAGCGAAGTCTTCTACGCGCGCGGTGACAGCGACGAGCGACCCTGGGGGCGCTGGGAAGTGCTGGATGTCGGCGAACGCTTCGTGGTCAAGCGGATCAGCGTCCGTCCCGGCGGCAGGCTCTCCCTGCAGCGCCACAGGCACCGCCAGGAACATTGGGTGATCGTCCGCGGCCGGGCCCGGGTCACGCGCAACGAGGAGACCCTCGAGCTCGGTCCCGACGACAGCGTGTTCATTCCGCTGCACGCCTGGCACCGGATCGAGAATCCGGGCGAGGAGCCGATGGAATTCATCGAGGTCCAGACCGGCGACCGCCTCGACGAGAACGATATCGAGCGCCGCGAGGACGCCTACGGTCGCGGCTGAGCCCGGCTACTCCCCGGCATCCTCGCCGGGTCGGCGATAGCCGTCGGCGCGGGCATTGTCGTCGCTGCAGTAGACGATGCTCCGCGGGTCGGCCCGCACTTCCTCGAACGCCGCATCGAACAGCGTATAGTAGAGTCGCCGGCCGTCGGCCTCGCGACGGGCGCGCAGCATGCAGCCGGGATCCTTTTGCGGCCGCTCCCGCACCGCCTCGCGCCAGGCGGCGGGCGGATCGAAGCGGCTGTGCCAGATGCCGAGCCCGGCCTCCCGCGCCTGCGTCTCGACACTGCGATAGCCCCGCGGGGCGTCTTCGGTGGCCACGGCCATGCCGCTTTCGAGCTGGATCACGGCGAGGTCGAGTTCGCCCAGCGTGCAGACCGCCTCGCGGCTGCCGTCGGCACGAAGGCTGCGAACCCGGCAGCGCAGCGGGCCGCGGCCGAGGATCACATGCTTGCGGAGATCATGGGCGGAGTCCAGGCCGCAGGTCCAGGCGATGTTGTCGTACTCGCAGCGCTGGCCGATCTCCGGCGCATCGATGCCGGCGAGGGCGATCACCCGCCCGTCGATCTGCAGGCTGTCACCGTCGATGATCCGGACGCTGCGCGGATCGTCGGTCGCGATGCCTTGCGCGACGGCGGTCGGCGTGCCGGATGCCAGCAGCATCAGCAACAGGGCGGTGGTCCTCGCAGCGCGCAACATTCCTCTCCTTGGGCGGCGGCCCGTCTCAGCGGCGCCAGAACTGCGGATGGAAAAGCACCAGCAGGGTGAAGAACTCGAGCCGCCCGAGCAGCATCGCCAGCAGCAGCACCCATTTCACCCCGTCGCCGAGGGCCGCGAAATTGCCCGATGGCCCGATGATCGGTCCGAGGCCGGGGCCGACATTGGCGAGCGTGGTGGCGGCCGCCGACACCGCGGTCACCAGATCGAGACCGAGCGCGCCGAGCAGCACGGTGAGGAGACCCCAGGAGCCGATGAACAGGAAGACGTAGCTCAATACGGCGATGATCACCTGGCCGGTGACCGGCTTGCCGGCGTAGCGGGGACTGGAGATGCGGTTGGGCAGGAAGAGCTGGATGAGATATTCCCGGGTGGCGATCCACAGGATCTCGAAGCGGAAGATCTTGATGCCGCCGGCGGTCGATCCGGTGCAGCCGCCGACCACGGTGATCGCCAGAACCAGGGCCACCGCCGGCGCTCCCCAGAGGGTGTAGTCCTCGGAGCTGTAGCCGGTGGTGGTGACGATCGACACCAGGTTGAAGCTGGCCGCCAGCAGGGCATCGGCCGGCCCGCGACCACGGGCCAGCATCAGCCAGAGGGCGACACCGCCGCACAGAAGGAACAGAAAGCCGAGAAAGGTGCGGATCTGGCTGTCCCGGAAGAAGAGTTCGGCGCGCCCCGCGGCCAGCCCGACATAGCGGGCATAGGGCAGACCTCCCATCAGCATGCCCAGCAGCAGCACGAGCTGGACCGGTTTGCTGTCGAAGGCGGCGATCGAGGCGTCGCGGGTCGAGAAGCCGCCGGTGGCGATGCTGGTGAAGGCGTGGTTGATGGCGTCGAAGGCCTGCATGCCGGCGAGCCGCAGGGCGATCGCCAGGAACAGGGTGAGGGCTACATAGATGGTGACCAGACGACGCACGAATTCGGCGGTGGTCGGCAGCACCTTCTCCGAACGGTCGGAGCTCTCGCTGCGGAAGAGCTGCATGCCGCCGATCCGCAGGAAGGGCAGCAGCACCAGGGCCATGACGATGATACCGATGCCCCCCACCCATTGCAGCAGCGAACGCCACAGCAGAAACCCGGGCGGTGCCAGATCGAGCCCGGTGATCACCGTCGAGCCGGTGGTGGTCATCGCCGACACCGCCTCGAACACGGCATCGGTCAGGGACAGGTTGTAGCCGCCGAGCTTGAAGGGCAGGGCGGCGAAGAAGCCGGTCACCAGCCAGCTCGAGGCGGTCAGCAGGAAGGCCGCCCGCAGGGACAGGCCGTGGCCGCGACGGCGCTGGGAGAGGATCAGGGCGATGCCGAAAAAGGCGGTGATGCCGCTCGAGCCGAGAAAGCCCATCCAGTCGGGATTGGCCACCGCGAGGTCGACCAGGAGCGGCACGAGCATCGCCGCGGCGAGGATGACCAGCAGCCAGCCCAAGGCATAGAGGACCGTATCGAGGCCCGGTAATCCGCCGATGTCCCTGTCGCGCATTCACGATCCCGCAAGTTTCGTTGCGCTGGTAGCGCAGAGCCTAACCGGATGGTAGCGTGATGCCAGCGGAGGGTGGCGACACATGCGAGAATTCCGTTCGATCGTGACCATGGTGGCGGCTCTGTGGCTGCCGCTGCAGCCGCTGGCGGCGGCCGAGCACGGACCTTGTCCGGCGGCGGCCCTGTGCGCTGTGCCGCTCGGCAGCTACGGGCTGGCACTGCCCGAAACGGAGGTGGAGGGCGGATTGCTGCCGGCGGTCCTGTTCTTCCACGGCTGGGGATCCTCGGCCGGCAAGGTGCTGGGCAATGCGAAGATCCGCAATGCCGTTCTGAACCGCGGCTACGCGCTGATCGTGCCGCAGGGGCTGCCGGGCCCGGAGGGCGGCAATCGCGGCTGGTCCCATCAGGGGTCCCCCCATCAAAACCGCGACGAGCCGGCTTTCGTCCGCGCGGTGATGGAGGATGTGGTGCGACGTGCGCCCATCGATGGCAACCGCATCCTGGTGAGCGGCTTTTCCGCCGGCGGTTCGATGGTCTGGCATCTCGCCTGTTTCGATGGCGGTCGCTACCGGGCCTTCGCCCCGATCGCCGGTGCCTTCTGG
>JALSRW010000121.1 GCA_026984595.1 Alphaproteobacteria bacterium | reverse complement strand
CTCACCGGCCCTCCGAAAGCGCACCACCGGCCGATCGTCGTCGATCCCGGAGATGGTGGTGGCCGGGGCCTCGAACAGGATGGCACCGCCGGCGGCGAGACGGGCCGCGATCAGATCCTTCACCACCTCCTGCTGGCCGTAGACCATTACCGTCCGCCCCACCAGCCCGGCGAAATCGATGCGATGCAGCCTTCCTCCGAAGCGCAGATTGATCCCTTCGTGGACGAGACCTTCGCGGCGCATCCGCCCGCCCACCCCGGCGGCATCGAGAAGGGCCGCGACATCGTGTTCCATCACCCCGGCCCGGATGCGCTGTTCGACATGCGCGCGGTCGTGGCGTTCGAGGACGATGCTCTCGATACCCCGCAGATGGAGCAGATGGGACAGCAGCAATCCGGCCGGACCGGCACCGATGATCGCCACCTGTGTGTGCATGGCTGGTTCCCTCTCCCTTCCGTCAGGCCGGATCGCGGTCACGCGACCGGCTCGCCCGGTATCGCGCCAGTACCGCGTCGACGAAAGCCGGCGCCGCCCCGAGATGGCGATCCGGATCGAACAGCCGTTCGAGCGCGCTGCGGTCGAGGCTCGCCCCGATCTCGGCATCCGCTGCCAACACCTCGCGCAGATGCCGCCCCTCGGCACGGGCCCGTTGGCAGGCGGCGGCGATCTTCTCCCTGGCGTCGGCACGGCCGATCCGCTCGACCAGAGCCGTCTGCACCGCCTCGGCCATCACCAGACCACCGCTGAGATCGAGATTGCGGCGCATACGCGCGACATCCACTTCGAGCCCGCCCAGCGCCTCGCCCATGAGATGCAGGGCGCCCCCTACGAGAACACACAGTTCGGCAACGGTCTGCCATTCCGCGTGCCAGCCGCCGAGACCGCGCTCCTGCTCCTGGAGCATGCTCGCGAACAGGGTAGCGGCGAGATGCGGGGCACGCCGGGCCGCAGCCAGGGTGAGTACACAGGCCACCGGATTCCGTTTCTGGGGCATGCTCGAGGAGGTGCCGTGCCCGGCTTTCGCGCCTTCGGCGACCTCGGCCACCTCGCTCTGCGTCATGAGCGCGACATCCTGCGCGATCTTGCCGAGACATCCGGCGAGCGAGCCCAGCCAGCCGCCGAGCTCGGCCAGCCTGTCGCGATGCACGTGCCAGGGGATCTCCGGGAGTCCGAGCCCGAGCATCCCGGCAAGGCGGCTGGCCACCTGCGGCCCCTTCTCGCCCAGCGCCCCGAGCGTGCCGGCGGCTCCGCCGAACTGGAGGACGAGCAGACGTTCTTCCAACTGTCCCAGCCGTTGCCGGTGGCGCAGCAGCGAATCCAGCCAGCCCGCGACCTTGCAGCCGAAGGTGGTGGGCACCGCATGCTGCAGGAAGGTGCGGGCGACCATCGGCGTGTCGCGGTGCGCGGCGGCGAGATCCGCGAGAGTCGCGGCGAGATCGGTCAATTGCCGGTCGAGGATCCGGCCGAGCTGCCGCAGCGCGAGAACGAGCGCCGTATCGATCACATCCTGGCTGGTGGCCCCGAAATGCACCCAGCGCGCGGCCTGCGAGCTCTCGGCGGCGACCCGCTCGGTGAGAGCCGCCACCAGCGGAATGGCGGGATTGCCGCCGGCTCTGGCCGCCCTGCCGAGGGACTCCACATCGAAGCCTTCGGCCCGGCAGCAGCGAGCGATGCACTCGGCTTCGGCGGCATCGAACATGCCGCATTGCGCCTCGGCACGGGCGAGCGCCGCCTCGAAATCGAGCATCGCCTGGAGGCGGGCGGAATCGGAGAAAAGCGCGCCGAGCCCCGCCGCGTCGAAGATCGGATCGAGCAGGGCCGAGGCCACGGCTCGAAGCCCCGTCAGACCCGCTCGACCGCCAGGGCCAGCCCCTGACCGACGCCGATGCAGAGGGTAGCGAGCCCGAAGCGCCCGCCCGTCTTCTCCAATTGATGGACGAGGGTGAGGACCAGCCGGGCACCGCTCATGCCCAGGGGATGACCGAGGGCGATGGCTCCACCGTTGGGGTTCACATGCTCGGCGTCGTCGGGCAGGCCGAGCTGGCGCAGACAGGCCAGCGCCTGGGCGGCGAAGGCCTCGTTGAGCTCGATCGCGTCGAAATCGCCGATCGCCATCCCCAGCCTTTCCAGCAGCCGGCGTGTCGCGGGTACCGGGCCGATGCCCATGATCCGCGGCGGCACGCCGGCGGTGGCCATGCCGAGGATGCGCGCCCGAGGGCGCAGACCCGCCCGCCCGGCCGCTTTTTCACTGGCTACCAGGAGAGCGGCGGCACCGTCGTTCACGCCCGAGGCATTGCCGGCGGTGACGGTACCCTGCTCACGAAACGGGGTGCGCAGTTTCGCGAGGGCGTCGAGGGTGGTGTCGGGGCGCGGATGCTCGTCGCGTTCGACCACCAGCGGATCGCCGCGGCGTTGGGGAACGGTGACCGGAACGATCTCCTCGGCGAAAAACCCCTCCTCCATCGCCCGCCCGGCCCGCATCTGGCTGCGCCAGGCGAAGGCGTCCTGGTCCTCGCGGGAAATCGCGAATTCCTCGGCCACGTTCTCGGCCGTCTCGGGCATGGAATCGATGCCGTACTGTGCCTTCATCAGCGGATTGACGAAGCGCCAGCCGATGGTGGTGTCGAAGATCTCCGCACTCCGCTGGAAGGGGGCTTCCGCCTTGCCCATCACGAAGGGCGCCCGGGTCATCGATTCGACACCGCCGGCCATGGCCAGGTCGAACTCGCCGGCGCGGATCGCCCGCGCCGCATACCCCACCGCCTCCAGACCCGAGGCACAGAGACGGTTGACGGTGAGACCGGGCACGCTCGGCGGCAGCCCGGCCAGCAGCAGGGCCATGCGGGCCACGTTGCGATTGTCCTCGCCGGCCTGGTTGGCGCAGCCGAGAATGACGTCCTCCACCGCCGCCGGATCGAGACCGGGATTGCGCTCCAGCAGGGTTTTCAGGGGCAGGGCCGCGAGATCGTCGGTACGGACCCGGGCGAGCGCACCGCCGAAACGTCCGATGGGCGTCCGAACGGCATCACAGATGAAGGCTTCGGCCATGGATGGTCTCCTCAGGCGTCGTCGCCATGGGCGCGGGCGGTTCGGCGCTGGAGATCGCGCAACGCCTCGAGCTCCTGGCGGTCGGGTGGTGCGGTGGTCGTCAACTCGGCGGCGAAGCGCACGGGCCATCCGGTGGCCTCGATGATCCGCTCGCGCTCGACTCCGGGGTGGATGCGGGTGACCTGCAACTCCTTCGTCTGCGGATCGGGCTCCATGACGCAGAGGTCGGTCACCACATGGGTGGGACCGGCCCCCGGCAATCCCAGCCGCCGGCGGGCGTCGCCACCGTCGAGGAAGCCCACGGTGGTGACGAAGTCGAGCCTCTCGACGAACGAACGTCGCGAATGGCGCAGCACGATCAGGGTGCGACCGGCCATGGCCGCGATCTCGGGAGCACCGCCGGCGCCCGGCAGACGCACCCGGGGCTTGCGATACTCGCCGATCACGGTGGTGTTGATGTTGGCGAAACGGTCGATCTGCGCAGCGCCCAGAAAGCCGATATCGATGCGCCCGCCCTGCAGCCAGTAGCGGAAGATCTCCGGGGTGGGCACCACCGTGTCGGCGGTCAGCGAAAGCTCGCCGTCGCCGATGGACAGGGGCAGGACATCCGGCTTGGCGCCGATCGGCCCCGATTCGTAGATCAGCACCAGATCCGGCGCGTGCGTGATGCGGGCGAGGTTGGCCGCCGTGCCGGGCAGGCCGATACCGACGAAGCACACCGCCCCGTCGGGCAGCAGGCGCGAGGCGGCGATGGCCATCATCTCGCCGGCGGTGAAATCGTCGCTGCTCATGACGGGTTCTCCGGCGGCAGGGTCACTCCGGCGGCGCGCATGTACTCGGCGAAATCCTCCGTACCCAGCACATGCGCCTCCATCCAGGCGCGAAAGGCCTCGCGATCGCGCGAGATGGCGTCCCAGGCCTTGTAGAAGCGATTGTCTCGCCGGTAGTAGCCCTGGGCGTAGGAGGGATGCGCACCGCCCGGAACCGGACAGACGGCGGTCACC
>JALSRW010000120.1 GCA_026984595.1 Alphaproteobacteria bacterium | reverse complement strand
ATCGAGGCATTCCGTGCCGCCGCCGCGAACATCCATCGCTACCCCGATGGTGGCTGCGTGCGGCTGCGCCGGGCCCTCGGTCGCCGCTACAACATCGACCCCGAGCGGATCGTCTGCGGTGCCGGCTCCGACGAGCTGATCAGCCTTCTGGTGCGCGGCTATGTGGGCCCGGGCGACGAGGTGCTGATGAGCGCGCACGGCTTTCTCATGTACCGGCTCGCGGCACTGGCCGCAGGTGCCCACGTGGTGGCGGCACCGGAGCGCGATCTGCGGGCCGATGTCGATGCCCTGCTGGCCCGGGTCACCAGCCGCAGCCGCATCCTGTTCCTGGCCAACCCCAACAACCCCACCGGCAGCTACCTGCCGGCTCCGGAGCTGGCGCGTCTGCGCGCCGGCCTGCCCGAGGAGGTGCTGCTGGTGATCGATGCGGCCTATGCCGAATTCGTCACCGCCGAGGACTACACTTCCGGCCTCGACATGGCGCAGCGCCACGACAATGTGGTGGTCACCCGCACCTTCTCGAAGATCCACGGTCTCGCCGCCCTGCGGCTCGGCTGGATGTACGCCGATCCGGCCATCATCGACGTGATCAACCGCATCCGCGGCCCCTTCAACGTCTCCCAGCCGGCGCAGGATGCCGGCCTCGCCGCGATCGAGGATGTCGGTCACGAGCAGCGCTCGCGCGAGCACAATCGGATCTGGCTCGCCTGGCTGCAGCGGGAAATGGAGGCGCTCGGCCTTGTCGTGCACCCCAGCGTCGCCAATTTCCTGCTGGTCGATTTTCCCCGCCAACCCGGCCGCGATGCCGCCGCCGCCGACGCCTTCCTCGAGGCCGCGGGCGTCATTCCGCGGCGCATGGAGGCCTACGGTCTTCCCGACAGCCTGCGGTTCACCGTCGGCACCGAGGAGGAAAACCGGCGCCTTCTCCGGGTGCTGCGCGATTTCGTCGAACGGGGAGCTGCCTGATGCCGTCCTTTCGCCGTATCGCCCTGCTGGGCATCGGCCTCATCAACGGCTCGCTGGCCCTGGCGCTCCGGCGCCACGGCGCGGTCGAGGAGATCACCGCCTGCGCGCGGCGCGCCGAGACCCGCCGGCGGGCGCTGGAGCTGGGCCTGTGCGACCGGGCCACCGCCGATCCCGCGCAGGCCGTGGAAGGGGCGGATCTGGTGGTGCTCGGTGTGCCGCCGGGGGCAATGGGGCCGGTCGCCCAGGCGATGGCCCCGGGTCTCGATCCCGAGGCGGTGATCACCGATGTCGGTTCGGTCAAGACCCAGATCGTCCATGATGTGATCCCCCATCTGCCGGCACCGGCCCGCTTCGTGCCCGGGCATCCGGTGGCGGGCACCGAACGCTCCGGCCCGGATGCCGCCTTCGCCACCCTGTTCGTCAATCGGCGGGTGATCCTGACCCCGATCGAGGATACCGACCCGGAAGCCACGGCGCGGGTGCGGGCGCTGTGGGAGCTGACCGGCGCCTCGGTCGATCTGATGACGCCGGAGCATCACGACCGCATCCTCGCCATCACCTCGCATCTGCCGCATCTGATCGCCTACACCATCGTCGGCACGGTGGCCGATCTCGAGACCCAGACCCGCAGCGAGGTGTTCAAATACGCCGCCGGCGGCTTCACCGATTTCACCCGGATCGCGGCCTCCG
This sequence comes from Alphaproteobacteria bacterium, assembly GCA_026984595.1. Taxonomy (GTDB): domain Bacteria; phylum Pseudomonadota; class Alphaproteobacteria; order Geminicoccales; family Geminicoccaceae; genus JALSRW01. The sequence continues at coordinate 2,408 of JALSRW010000120.1, read as the reverse complement.
ATCCCACCATGTGGCGCGACGTGTTCCTCACCAACCGCGAGGCGGTGCTGGAGATGCTCGGCCGCTTCACCGAGGATCTGGTAAGGCTGCAGCGGGCCATCCGCTGGGGCGACGGTGATACCCTCTTCGAGCTGTTCTCGCGTACCCGCGCCATCCGGCGGGCGGTGATCGAAGCCGGCCAAGCTTTCGAGCGGATGCCCGTAGCGGGTCCGGCGGAACCCGAAACCGGCAACGACGAGGCCGGGAGCTAGCCGGGCCGGAGCGGCACATGGACGGGCTCGCCTGGGTGTTCGCCTACGGCTCGCTGATGTGGCGGCCGGGCTTCGCCTACGAAGCCTCCGAACCGGCCCGTCTCGACGGCCATCATCGCGCGCTCTGCGTGTCCTCGCGCGTGCATCGCGGCACGCCGCAGCGCCCCGGCCTCGTGCTCGGCCTCGATCTCGGCGGCTCCTGCGAGGGTCGCGCGATCGGCGTCGCCCGTGCCCGCGAAGCGGAAGTGCTCACCTATCTCGACGAGCGCGAACTGGTCACCGACGTCTACGAGCGCCGCCTGCTGCCGGTGAGGCTGGCATCGGGCCGGATCGTCGAGGCCTGGTGCTATGTGGTGCGCCGCGACCACGAGCAGTATCTGGGCCGGCTGCCCGAGCCGGAGCGGCTGCAGCGCATCCTGCGGGCACAAGGGATTTCCGGGTCCTGCGTGGAGTATCTGCACAACACCGTGGCCCATCTACGGGCCATGGGCATCCGCGAGCCCGAGCTCGAGCGTCTGGCGGCGCTGACCGCACGGAGCTGAGCGGGGGATCAGTATTCCTTGGGCAGGAGAAAGATCGCCGTCCCCATGGCCAGACTGCCGAAGGTGATGGCGAAACCGGCCGCGGCCATGACCAGCGCCAGCCAACGGTCGGCCGCGTTGAGCAGGACCGTGCCGAAGCCGGCGACGTCGAAATAGAGAAACCCGGCCAGAATCGCCCAACCGACGAGAATCCCCAATGCGCAATTGCGCGCCAGGAAGAGGAGCAGTCGCGAATCGAAACCGGTGGGCACCGCCCGTCTCCCGATGTCCTGCCATTCCCATATAGGGGCGATGGGGCGGCCGGGAAATGCCGCGGATCATCCGTTCGGATTCGCCCGACATGCGGCGATGCCGCGCCCGGGCCGGAGGCCGCCCGCGAGGCGGATGCCGGGCACGGTGATGCGGCCGCGGCGGACATGGAGCTGCCAGCCCTGGCGAACCGGCACGACCTCTTCCAGCCAGTCCTTGCCGCGGCTGCGACCACCGCACAGCGGCACGCCGGCACGGGCCGCCAGTGCCGCCAGCACTTCCGCACTGCTGGCCGTGCCGGATCCGACCAGCACCGCCTCCAACCTCAGACGGAGCGGAGGTGTCGCGGGCAGCGGGACGGGCCGTGGACCGTCGCCGGTATCGACCAGGGGAGCGGTCAGGCGGGAACCCAGCAATGCCCGGGCGAGCTGCAGCATGCGGCCGAAATCGCCGCCGTCATGGCCTCTGAGATCGAGGAGAATGCGGCTCCCTGCCGGCAGCCTTTCACGGAACTCGCGCAGGAGATTGCGCCCGAAGCGTTCGAGCCGCACCAGCAGGCGCCCGTCTGCGAGGGGCTCGAGCCCGGCGATCGACGGGCGGCTGCGCACCCAGCGGATGGTGTCGGTATCGGGCGTCTTCACCGCCACCAGCCGATAGCGATCCGGCCGCTCGGCCACCAGCCGCCGGGCGATGCACAGCCGATCCCCGTCGCAGGCCCGTTCCAGCGCCTGCCGCTCGCCCTCGGCCAGCCGCAGACGATCGAGGAACGGGTCGGCCCGCCCCGGCGCCCATGGCACCGCGAGCAGGCCGAACAGGAACGCCGTCGGAAGAATGCGCTCAATGGCAGTAATTGAGCGATCCGACCATGAAAGCGCCCCAGGGCTCCTCGCCGACATTGTCGATCAGATCCACCAGCCGACGCTCGCGGGTATCGATCACCGCCACCTGGTTGGTGCTGCTCAGGGAGACGTAGAGCCGCGTGCCGTCGGGGGTGGTGACGCCGGTCTCGGGGGTTCCGGGAAGGGCGATCTCGCCGGCGTTCTGCATGGTCTCGAGATCGAGCACCACCAGCTTGTCCTCGGCATTGCTGATGACGAAGGCGGTGGTCTCGAACCAGCCGGTGTTGACGCCGGTCATGCCGTTCGCACCCCGCAGCCGGGCCACCTCCTCGAGGCTGCTGGTGGAGATGATGGAGACCGTCTCGTCACCATTGTTGGGCACGATCATGTAGCGCCCGTCGGCGGTGGAGTAAGCCCGCCAGGGCAGCTCGCCCAGTTCCAGGCTGCGCTTCTTGCGGCCGTTGCGCAGATCCAGCACCGCCAGCCGGTTGCCCTCGCCGAAGGCGGCGAAGCCGAGGCGCCCATCG
>JALSRW010000119.1 GCA_026984595.1 Alphaproteobacteria bacterium | reverse complement strand
AGCTGCTGCAGGCGCTCGGTCTTCGCAGCTTCGCACCCGAGGTCTCCGCCTGCCCCGGCTGCGGCCGCACAACCAGCAGCTATTTCCGGGAGCTGGCCGAAAGCATCCAGAGCTGGCTGGAAGCCCGGATGCCGCACTGGAAGACGCGCTACCCCGGGGTCGAGACCCTCAAGGTCGCGGTGATGGGCTGCATCGTCAACGGACCCGGCGAAAGCAAGCACGCCGATATCGGCATCAGCCTGCCGGGCAGCGGCGAGATGCCGGCGGCTCCGGTCTTCGTCGACGGCCGCAAGGTCGCCACATTGCGCGGCGAACGGATCGCCGAGGAGTTCCAGAACATGGTCGAGAGCTACGTACGCAGCCGCTTCGGCGCCGGCGACGCGGCTGCCGAGTGAGCGGCCGGTCATGCGCAGGCTGAGGCCGGTCCGCGGCACCCACGATCTGTTCGGCGAGACGCTCCGACGCCAGCGCCATGTCATCGAGAGCGGCCGCCGGCTGGCCACGCGGTACGCCTTCGAGGAGATCGTCACCCCGATCTTCGAGTTCACCGAGGTCTTCGCGCGCACCCTCGGCGAGACCTCGGACGTGGTCACCAAGGAGATGTACACCTTCGAGGATCGCGGCGGCGACAGCATCACGCTGCGGCCCGAGAACACGGCGAGCATCGTCCGCGCGGTGGTCAGCGCCGGGCTGATGCAGAACCTGCCCGTCAAGTTCTTCTATGCCGGGCCGATGTTCCGCTACGAGCGGCCGCAGAAGGGGCGCCTGCGGCAATTCCACCAGATCGGTGTCGAAATCCTCGGCGCCCCCGAGCCCCGCGCCGATGTCGAGGTGATCCTGCTCGGCCGCCACATCCTGGAGGAGCTGGGCATCGCCGACCGGGTCACCCTGGAGCTCAACACCCTGGGCGACCTCGAGAGCCGCCGGGCCTATCGGGACGCGCTGGTCGCCTATCTGCAGGACCACAGGGACCGTCTGTCGGCCGACAGTCTGCTGCGGCTGGAGCGCAACCCGCTCCGCATCCTCGACAGCAAGGATCCCGGCGACCGCGAGGTGATCGCCGGAGCCCCTCTGTTCGACGCCTATCTCAACGAAAGGAGTCGGGCCTTCTTCGCCGAGGTCCGCCGGGCACTCGGGGAGCTCGGGGTACCCTTCACCGTCAATCCGCGGCTGGTGCGCGGCCTCGACTACTATACCCACACCGCCTTCGAGTTCACCACCGAGGCACTCGGCGCCCAGGGGGCGGTGATCGCCGGCGGCCGTTACGACGGGCTGATGAAGATGATGGGCGGACCGGATGTGCCGGGCGTGGGATGGGCGGCGGGAGTCGAGCGGCTCGCCATGCTCCTGCCCGAGGCGCCAGCGGCGCCGCGTCCCACCGCTCTGATCCCGATCGGCGAGGAGGCGGTGCGGGAGGCCTGGAAGCTCGCCGATATGCTGCGCCGGGCCGGCTTCGTGGTCGATCTCGCCTATCGCGGCAAGCCCGGCCAGCGCATGAAACGGGCCGATCGGCTGGGTTGCCGCTTCGCCCTTTCCCTGGGCGAGGAGGAACTGGCGCGGAGTGTCGTCCGTCTCCGGGATCTCGACAGCGGCGAGGAGCGCGAGGTGGCGCGCGATGCGCTCCCCGCCATCCTGCGCGAACTGGGAGCGGCCACGGCATGAGCGGCAACGGTTTCGCCGATCGGCTCGATGCCATCCTCGCCCGTTTCGACGAGCTCGAGGCGCTGATGAGCGCGGCCCGGGCCTCCGACTATGCCGAGCTGGCACGCGAATATGCCGAACTCGGCCCGGTGGTGGAGAAGATCCGGGCCTACCGCAAGGCGGGGGAGGAGAAACGCGAGCTCGAGGAACTGCTCGCCGATCCCGCCACCGAGCCGGAGATGCGCAAGCTCGCCGAGGAGGAGCTGCAGGAGCTCGAACGGCGCCTGCCGGAACTCGAACGCGAGCTGCGCCTGGCGTTGCTGCCGCGGGATGCGGCCGACGAGAAGAATGCCATCCTCGAGATCCGCGCCGGCACCGGCGGCGAGGAGGCGGCCCTGTTCGTCGCCGATCTGCTGCGCATGTACCAGCGCTACGCCCAGCTCCACGGCTGGCGCTTCGAGATCCTCTCGGCCAGCGAGACCGAGCTCGGCGGCTTCAAGGAAGTGACGGCGCTGGTCTCCGGCAGGGGTGCCTATGCGCGGCTCAAATACGAGGCCGGTGTGCATCGCGTGCAGCGCGTCCCGGCCACCGAATCGGGCGGCCGCATCCATACCTCGGCGGCCACCGTGGCGGTGTTGCCGGAAGCCGAGGATGTCGACGTGGCGATCGAGGACAAGGATCTCCGGATCGACGTCTATCGCGCTTCGGGGGCCGGCGGCCAGCATGTCAACCGCACCGAGAGTGCGGTCCGCATCACCCATCTGCCGACCGGCATCACCGTCGCCATCCAGGACGAGAAGTCGCAGCACCGCAACAAGGCCAAGGCGATGCAGATCCTGCGGGCGCGGCTCTTCGATCTCCAGCGCCAGCAGCGCGAACGGGCGCGGGCCGCCGATCGCCGCTCGCAGGTCGGTTCGGGGGATCGCTCCGAGCGCATCCGCACCTACAATTTCCCGCAGGGCCGGGTCACCGATCACCGCATCGGCCTCACCCTCTACAAGCTCGATCAGGTGCTGGCGGGCGAGGCGCTCGACGAGATCATCGAGCCGCTGATCGCCGAGGATCAGGCCCGCGCGCTTTCCACCACCGCCGCCTGAGCCCGGCCATGCGTCTGCGCGATGCCCTCGATCACGCGGCGAGGCGACTGCGGGAGGCGGGGATCGCCGAACCCCGGATGGAAGCGCGTCTGCTGCTGGAAGCGGCGAGCGGGCTGTCGGCGGTGGATCAGATCGGCGATCCCGATCGGTCGCTGGACGAGGCCACGGCGGCCGCCTTCGAGGTCCTGGTGGAACGCCGCGCGAACCGCGAGCCGCTGGCCTACATCCTCGGCGAGAAGGAATTCCACGGCCTCGTCTTCACCGTCTCGCCGGAGGTGCTGACGCCGCGGCCGGAGACCGAAATCCTGGTCGAGCTGGTGCGCGAATGCCTGCCCGACCCCGCGGCCCCGCTGCGCATTCTCGATATCGGCACGGGCTCCGGCTGCCTGCTGGTGACCCTGCTCACCCTCTGCCGCGGCGCCTACGGGATCGGTACCGATCTTTCCTTTCCGGCGCTGCGGATCGCCCGCCACAATGCCGAACGGCACGAGGTCGGCGACCGCGCCGGCTGGGTCTGCTGCCGCTGGGCCGATGCCCTTTGCGGACCGTTCCAGGTGATCGTCGGCAATCCGCCCTATGTGACCACTTCCGAGCTCGCCGTGCTGCAGCCGGAGATCCGCCGACACGAGCCGCGCCTCGCCCTCGATGGCGGCCCCGAGGGGCTCGATGCCTATCGCGCCCTGGCCCGGGAAATCCCGCCATTGCTGGCCGAAGACGGCATCGCCGTTCTCGAACTGGGACGCGGCCAGGGAGGTGCGGTGGCCGGGCTGATGCGCGAGGCCGGCCTCGAGATCGTCGAGATCCGTCCCGATCTCGCCGGCATCGCCCGCGCCATACTGCTCAGGAAACCCGCTCAGCCGACCGTCGCATAGACCAAAGGCGGCGGTGTGCCCGCGGCATCGCCGATGACGAAGGCTCCCCGCACCGCGGCTTCGATCTCTGGCAGATCCTCTTCGCTCCGGGCATGGACCAGACAGAGCGGATCGCCGGCCGCCAGCCGCGCGCCGATGCCCACCACGCGGGACAGCCCCACCGCATGGTCGATGGCATCCTCCGGCCGGCGCCGGCCGCCGCCGAGGCGGATGATGGCGAGCCCCAGCGCACGTACGTCGATCGCCTGCACATGACCGTCCTGCGGCGCCGCCACCGGGCGCACGCACGGAGCCTCCGGCAGATGGGATTCCGCCCGTTCCAGGAAATCGGCCGGGCCACCGAGCCCCCGCACCATCGCCGCGAAACGCTCGGCCGCGGCACCGCCGGCCAGAGCCCTTTCCGCCAGATCGCGACCGGTTTCCGCATGCTCCGCGAGGCCGCCCAGGGCCAGCAGTTCGCCA
>JALSRW010000118.1 GCA_026984595.1 Alphaproteobacteria bacterium | reverse complement strand
TTCGAGATTCGGCGGCCTCGCCGCCCATGTCCTTCGTCTGGTGCCGCGACCGGAGCTGCTGCGTGCCGAGCTGGCGCGGGCCGGGATCGCTCTCGCCCTCCCCGACTTCGTGCTGCTCTGTGCGGGTTTCGGTGCGGCGGTACTGCTGTTGCTGCTGCTGGCCGGCCTGCCTCTCGCCGCGGTGTTGCCGCTTTCCCTCGCCGCCGCCACCGGAGGACCCTATCTGCTGGTACGCATGCGACGGGAACGGCGCGCCGCCAGGTTCCTGGCGCTGATGCCCGAGGCCATCGATCTCATCGTCCGGGCTCTCAAATCGGGCCTGCCGATCTCCGAAGCCATCACCATCATCGGCAACGAGGTCCAGGACCCGGTGGGCGAGGTGTTCCGGGAGGTTTCGAGCAATGTGCGGATCGGCATGACCATCGAGGAGGCGCTCTGGACGGCGGTGCGCAGGCTCGACATTCCGGAATTCCGCTTCTTCGTGGTGACCATCGCCATCCAGCAGGAAACCGGCGGCAATCTCGGGGCCATTCTGCAGAACCTTTCGACCATGATCCGCCGGCGCCAGCAGATGAAGCTGAAGATCAAGGCGATGTCCTCGGAGGCGCGGGCCTCGGCGATGATCATCGGCTCGCTGCCGTTCATCATGGCCTTCGTCATCTACCTCATGAACCCGGACTACATGCTGGTGCTGGCGGTCGATCCGCGCGGGCAGATGTTGGCCGGCATGGGGCTCGCCAGCATGGGCCTGGGAGTGGGGGTGATCGCCAAGATGGTGCGGTTCGAGATCTGACATGGAGTTCCTGCGCAGCCTCCCGGCACTACTCTCGCAGGACGAAACCGTCATCGTCGCGCTGGCGGCGCTGCTCGGTTTCGTTTCAGTGGTGGCGGTGTGGTTCGCGCTTCTCGAACGCGATCCGGCCAGCCGGCGGGCACGTCTCGTGGCCCGCCGTCAGGCCGAGCTTTCCTCGACCGGCCTCGCCACACGCCGGCGGCGGGCCAGGCAGAGCACGCAGGATCTGGCGACCCGCATCGTCCGAAGGCTCAAGCTGGCCCGCCACGACGGCGCGGAGCGGCTGCGCGAACGGCTGATGGCCGCCGGCTACCGCAGCCGGGAAGCGCTGTTCGTCTATCTGACCGCCAAGCTGCTGCTGCCGTTTCTGGCCGGTGCCGGCAGCGTGATGGCCCTGATCGTGCTCGATCTCGGGCATCTGCAGGCGGCGCCGCGGCTGCTGGCCCTCCTGGGGAGCGCCTTGGCCGGCTTCTACCTGCCGGAGATCTGGCTCTCCAATGTCACCAGCAAGCGGATGAACGCGCTTCGCAAGAGCCTGCCCGATGCGCTCGATCTGCTGGTGATCTGCGCCGAGGCGGGGCTCGCGCTCGATTCCGCACTCAAGCGGGTGGCCGAGGAGATCGGACGTTCGGCGCCCGAGCTCGCCGAGGAACTGGCGCTGACCAGCGTCGAGCTGACCTTCCTCCCGGATCGCAGACAGGCGCTCGGCAACCTCGCCAAGCGCGTGCCGCTGCCGATGATCCAAGGAGTGGTGAGTACCCTCATCCAGACCGAGCGCTACGGCACCCCGCTCGCACCGTCCTTGCGGGTTCTGGCCGCCGAGTTCCGCGAGCAGCGGATCATCAAGGCCGAGGAGAAGGCCGCCCGCCTGCCGGCCATCCTGACCGTTCCCCTGATCGCCTTCATTCTGCCCGCTCTGTTCGTGGTTCTCGCCGGGCCGGCCGTGATCGGCGTGTACGACAATTTCATCAACCGCTAGCGCTGTCTCCGAGCGCCGCTGTCCGCGCCCGCGTTCCCCACGGTGGTGGCCGGGGTGGCACGGTCGCCGCCGGATACGGCCGATCGGCGGAAACAGTTCGCGCTGCAGGCGGTCGCCGGTGGCCCGGATCCGACGCAGCCCGAACGGAACGCGACCGCAGGATGGTCTGCGAGTCCCGCGGACTCCGGTCCGTGAGCGCGGTTTCTCCGATGCTCGCCCGGCCGCGCGGTCGTTGCCTTCGGCCGCCGTCCGCGCCACATCTGCCGCGAACGAGGATGAGAGGCGGATGCGTACGAAACTCGTGGTGTTCGACATCGACGGTACCCTGGTCGACAGCCGGGCGACGATCGTCGCCTGTGCCCGCGAGGCCTTTGCCGCGGCCGGCCTCCCGGCCCCCGATCCGGAAGCGATCCGGCGCATCGTCGGGCTGTCGCTGCCGGAGGCGATGCGTGTGCTGCTGGGCCGCGACGATTTCGAGACCGCGCAGCGGATCGCCGGCCATTACCGCGAGGCGTTCCTGGCCCGCCGCCAGCGACCCGATCACGAGGAGCCGCTCTTTCCGGGGGCGCGGGAAATCCTCGAAACCCTGGATGCCCGTGGCGTCCTGCTCGGGGTGGCCACCGGCAAGGCGATGCGCGGCCTGCTGTCGGTGCTGGAGCGCCACGGTCTGGAGCGCCGCTTCGTGACCCTGCAGACCGCCGATCACCATCCTTCCAAGCCGCATCCCTCGATGCTGCTGGCGGCGATGGCCGAAACCGGCGCGGAGCCGGCCGATACCGTCTTCGTCGGCGATACCACCTTCGATGTCGAGATGGCCCGCGCGGCCAAGGTGACGCCGGTGGGAGTGCGCTGGGGCAACCATCGGCCGGAGGAGCTGGCAATGGCCGGGGCAGCGCATCTGCTCGACGGCTTCGCGCAACTGGCGGCACTGGTCCCGGCATGAAGCGCTTCTACGAGCGGGCCGAAGCCGCGGTCCTCGAGGGCGGCCATCACATCCTTCTCGACGGGCGGCCCCTGCGCACCCCGGGAGGCAATCCGCTGCGGCTGCCGAGCGCGGCACTGGCGGCGGCGATCGCCGGGGAATGGGGCGAACAGGAAGGAACCGTACGGCCGGCAACCATGCCGCTGATGCGGCTGGCCACCACGGTGATCGATCTGATGCCGGCGCGGCGCGCGGACGCGATCGCCGAAATCACGGGTTTCGCCCGTTCCGATCTGCTCTGCTACCGGGTCGGCCACCCGCGCGAACTGGTGGCCCGCCAGCAGCAACGCTGGCAACCCTGGCTCGACTGGGCGGCGCGGCGCTTCGGAGCACGCTTGCGGGTGACCGCTGCGCTGAGCCCGGTGGAACAGCCCGAGGAGGCGGTGCGGGCGCTCACCAGTGTCCTCGAGCGGCTCGACGACTGGCGTCTGGTCGGCCTCCATGCGGCCACCCGGCTGACCGGCTCGTTGGTGCTCGGACTGGCCATCGAGCATGCTCTCCTGACCGCGGACGAGGCCTTCGAGCTCGCCCATCTCGAAGAGTTCTGGGAGATCGAACAATGGGGTGCGGATCCCGAGCAGGAGGCCCGTCAGCGGGCGGTGCGCCGCGATCTGGAGGCGGCCTGCCGCTTTCTAGGGATGCTCGCCGCCTGAAACGGGCGGCCCGCCGCGCCGCCCGAGCAGAAAGGCGTAGCTGCCGGCGGCGAAGGTGGCCGTCAGCGCCGCCTCGGCGTATTGCACCGACCGCAGAACGAGATCCAGCAGCAGCCCCGAAGGCCGCAGCGGTGCCCCCTGCGAGGGCAGCCCGGGGACATCGCCGCTGGCCCCTGCTCCGCCCAGCAGCAGCAAGCTGGCGAAGATCGCCAGCAGCAGCGGCAGGACGACCAGAAAGGAGCCCAGCAGCAGACACAGACCGTTGCCGCGCGAAAGCGCGAGCGACTCGACGAACCGCACGGGCTCGCCCAGGGCCCGGGCGAGGGGCACGAACATCAGCCGCGTGAACAGATAGGAAGCCAGGAGCGCCGCACCCATGACGGTATCGCCGATCAAGAGATGGGCCTGCGCCGAAGTTCGGGCGAACAGAAGCGCGAGCAGGCCGCCCGCGACGGAGGATGCCAGCAGGGCGGGGACCACCGCCAGCAGCATGGCCAGGAATCCCCAGAAGATATAGGCGAATACCGGCCCCCGCAGAGGGGCCGTGCGGTTCGGCCAGGCTTCGCCGAGCACGAGATGCCGCAGCCAGGCGACGCCGACCGCGCTGTAGCCCAGGAAATCGACCAGATTGGCGATCGCCCAGGCCCGTGGCGAAGGCACGCCCGGCA
>JALSRW010000117.1 GCA_026984595.1 Alphaproteobacteria bacterium | reverse complement strand
CGACACAGGTGTAACCCCCAGCCCGGCCGCCGGGCACGTTCCGCGGCCGTGATGTTCTTGGAGCACGAATGACGGATTCGACCGCGGTAGCGGAACAACGCCCAAGTCTCGATGAATTCGCCGCCCTTCTCGACGAAACACTGGGCCGGAAAAGCAAGATCGAAGGCAGTGTGGTCAAGGGCACGGTGGTCGCCATCGAAGGCGATCACGCGGTGATCGATGTCGGTCTCAAGTCCGAGGGCCGGGTTCCTCTCAAGGAGTTCGCGGCGCCCGGCCAGCCCCCGGAGATCAAGGTGGGGGACACCGTCGAGGTCTATGTCGAACGCTACGAGAACCGCAGCGGTGAAGTGGTTCTCTCGCGCGAGAAGGCGCGCCGCGAGGAGTGCTGGAACCGGCTCGAGGAAGCCTTCAAGAAGGGCGAGAAGGTCGAGGGTGTGATCTTCGGCAAGGTCAAGGGCGGTTTCGCCGTCGATCTCGGCGGTGCCGTCGCCTTTCTGCCGGGCAGCCAGGTCGACATCCGGCCGATCCGCGACATCGGACCCCTGCTCAACAAGCCCGAGCCCTTCCTGATCCTCAAGATGGACCGCCGCCGCGGCAATATCGTGGTGTCGCGCCGCGCCGTGCTCGAGGAGAGCCGGGCCGAGCAGCGCAAGGAACTGCTGCAGACCCTGCACGAGGGCCAGGTGCTCGAAGGGGTGGTCAAGAACATCACCGATTACGGCGCCTTCGTCGATCTCGGTGGCGTCGACGGCCTTCTGCACGTGACCGACATCGCCTGGCGGCGCGTCGGCCATCCGACCGAGGTGCTGCAGGTCGGCCAGACGGTGAAGGTGCAGGTGATCCCCTTCAACCGCGAGACCCAGCGCATCTCGCTCGGCATGAAGCAGCTCGAGGCCGATCCCTGGGAAGGCGTCGCCCTCAAATACCCGGTCGGTGCCAAGTTCAAGGGACGGGTCACCAACATCACCGACTACGGCGCCTTCGTCGAGCTCGAGCCGGGTGTCGAGGGGCTCGTGCACATCTCCGAGATGAGCTGGACCAAGAAGAACGTCCATCCCGGCAAGATCGTCTCCACCAGCCAGGAGGTGGAGGTGGTGGTGCTCGAGGTGGACGAGGAGAAGCGTCGCATCTCGCTCGGCCTCAAGCAGGCCCTGGCCAATCCCTGGGAAGAATTCCTCGAGAAGCACCCGTTAGATTCGGTGGTCGAGGGCGAGGTCAAGAACGTCACCGAGTTCGGCCTGTTCATCGGCCTCGATGGCGAGATCGACGGCATGGTCCATCTCTCCGACATCTCCTGGACCGAGCCCGGCGAGGAGGCCATCAAGAAGTACAAGAAGGGCGATGTGGTCAAGGCGGTGGTGCTCGATGTCGATGTCGAGAAGGAGCGCATCTCGCTGGGCATCAAGCAGCTCGAGGAGGATCCCTTCCGCCAGGCAGTGACCGGCCTCAAGCGCGGCGACCGGGTGACCTGCGTGGTCAAGGCCGTCACTCCCCAGGGGCTCGAGGTCGAGACCGTGTCCGGTGCCCCGGGCTTCATCCGCAAGGCGGATCTGGCCCGCGACCGCGCCGAGCAGCGCCCCGACCGCTTCGCCGTCGGCGAGAAGATCGATGCCAAGGTGATGAACATCGACCACGCCAACCGGCGTCTGTCGCTGTCGATCAAGGCGCTCGAGGTGGAGGAGGAGAAGCAGGCGATCGCCGAATACGGCTCCGCCGACAGTGGCGCCAGCCTCGGCGACATCCTCGGTGCGGCCCTGCGCCAGAAGCAGGCGGAGCTGCGGCAGCAAACCGAGCCGTCCGCGGAAGCCGAGGCGGCCGAGGCTGCCGGGGAGACCGAAAAGGCGGCCGAGGCCGAAGCCGGGCAGACGGCTGCGGCAACGGCGGAGGCAGAGGCGGCCGAGGTCGAGAGTGCCGAGGAAAGCGAGGCGGAGCCCGAGCAGGCCGCCGAGAGCGAAGCCAAGAGCAAGGAGTGACCGGCAGCGTCCGGCCATGTTCGAGGAAGAGGCGGGCTCCGGCCCGCCTCTTGCATTTCAACCCGAGGGCTAGGGACGGGTTCGAGCTTCGCCTTGACGCTCCTGCCCCCCTCTGTCAGCCTTCGTGGCCAGGAAGCTCTTGTCCTGACCCCCTTGTATGACGGATTCGATATGACCCGCTCGGAGCTCATAAGACGCCTCGCCGAGGCCAATCCGCATCTGTACCAGCGCGACGTGGAACGGATCGTCTCCACCGTCTTCGATACCATCAGTTCCGCCTTGGAACGCGGGGACCGCGTCGAGCTTCGCGGCTTCGGTGCCTTTTCCGTGCGCCAGCGCGCCGCGCGCACGGGTCGCAATCCCCGTACCGGCCAGGAGGTGCATGTTCCCGACAAGCGCGTGCCCTACTTCAAGTCGGGCAAAGAGCTGCGCGAGCGACTGAACCAGGACGCCTGAGGGCGTCGCCGCCTGTCGGATAGGGAACCATGCTTCGTCTTCTGCGTGTCCTCATCGGCCTCACCGGGCTCGCCATCGTGGTCCTCTTTGCCATCGCCAACCGCCAGCCGGTGGATGTCCGCTTCTGGCCGCTGCCGGTGAGTGTCGATCTGCCGCTCTACGGGGTGCTGCTGGTCGGGCTGGTGATCGGGGTGCTGCTCACCGCGCTCGCCGCCGGCATCGAGATTTTGCGGCTGCGGCTGCGCTGCCACCGTCTCGAGCGGCGGCTGCATGCGTTCGAGGAGGAAGCCCGGATCCGCGCCGAGCGCGAGGAGGAAGAGGCGATCGCCCGCGCCCAGGCGCGCGGCAGACAGCTCGCCCTCGCCTCGGGTGGCTGACCACCGCCGATGGTCGCCTTCTTCGATCGTGCCGCGGTCGACGCCGCACTTTCCCGGGAAGCGCTGATCGAGGCCCTGCGCGAGGTCTTCGCCGCCGGAATCGAAGCGCCGGTCCGCCATCATCACGACATCCCCCGCACCGACGGGCCGCCGGCCACCCTGCTGCTGATGCCCGCATGGCGGTCCGATCGCGAGATCGGGATCAAGCTCCTGACCATCTTTCCGGGCAACGAGACGGCCGCGGGGCTGCCCTCCGTACAGGCGGTCTACATGCTGTTCGACGGTGCCACCGGAGCGCCGCGCGCCCTGCTCGACGGCACCATCCTCACCCTGCGGCGGACGGCGGCGGCCTCGGCCCTGGCGGCCGGCTTTCTGGCCCGCGAGGACGCCGCCAGCCTGCTGATGGTCGGTGCCGGAGCGCTGGCCCCCCATCTGGTCCGCGCCCATGCCCATGTGCGACCGATCCGCAGGATCATGATCTGGAACCGTACCCCTGCCCGCGCCCGCCAGCTCGCCGAGACGCTCGGCCGCGAAGGCTTCGATGTCCGCGCCGTCGAGGACCGCATGGCGGCCATCGCCGAGGCCGACATCATCTCCTGCGCCACCATGAGCAGCGAGCCGCTGATACCGGGCGAGCGGGTGCGTCCCGGCACCCATGTCGACCTCGTTGGCGCCTTCCGCCCGGACATGCGCGAAAGCGACGATGTGCTGATGCGCCGTGCCCGGGTCTATGTGGACACCATGGCCGGGGCCTTCGCCGAGGCCGGTGACATCCTGCTGGCGATCGCCAGCGGCGCGCTCTCCCGGGAGGCCATCCGCGGCGACCTTTACGGTCTCTGCCAGGGGCGGGTGGCGAGCCGCGGCAGTGCCGAGGAGATCACCGTCTTCAAATCGGTGGGCTCGGCCGTCGAGGATCTGGCGGCCGCGTCCCTGGTCGCCGCCTCGGCCTGACCCGCTCGCCGCCGATTTTGCCTCGTCCGCGGCTTCTGCTATAAGCCGCTGCCAGCGGCAAACAGCCGGATCGCCCAAGCCTTTGTCTCACAGCCACCGTCCCCGCAACCCGATCTACTGCGCCCTCGACCAAAGCGACCGCGAGGCGGCCATCGTCTTGGCCCGCCGGCTCCGCGGTGCCGTCGGCGGGCTCAAGCTCGGGCTCGAATTCTTCGCCGCCAACGGCCCCGAGGGGGTACGCGCGGTGGCGGCGGAGAATCTCCCGCTGTTCCTCGACCTCAAGCTGCACGACATTCCCAACACGGTGGCCGGAGCGGTGCGCGCCATCTGCCGCCTGCCGGTGGCCATGACCACCCTCCATGCCAGCGGCGGCGAGGCCATGCTGCGGGCCGCCCGCCGCAGCCGCGACGAGAGCGGGAGCGAGTTGCGGCTGCTCGCGGTCACCCTCCTCACCAGTCTCGAACAGCGCGATCTGCAGCGCATGGGAATCGCCGGCACCGTTTCGGATCACGTCTTGCGGCTCGCCGAGACGGCCCTCGCCGCCGGCCTCGACGGTCTGGTCTGCTCCCCTCGGGAGCTGACCGCCATCCGTGCCCGCTTCGGCGAGGAGCCGCTCTTGGTGGTGCCCGGGATCCGCACCTCCCCCACCGGCGACGACCAGAAACGGACCGCGAGCGCCGAGGGGGCGCTGGCCGCCGGTGCCGATCTCCTCGTCATCGGTCGGCCGATCACCAGGGCCAGCGACCCGGCGGCGGCGGCGCGGGCCATCCTCCAGAGCCCGACGGAGGCGGCCTGAGATGGTAGCGGTGAAGATCTGCGGGCTGACCGACGCGGAGGCGGTGACGGTCGCCGTCGCCGAGGGTGCCGCCTATTTGGGCTTCGTCTTCTATCCGCCCTCGCCGCGGGCGCTCTCGCCCGACCATTTCGCCACGCTCAGAGCGACGGTGCCCGCCGCCCCCCGCCGTCCGCACTGCGTGGGCGTGTTCGTCGATCCCGAGGAGGAGACCATCGCCGCCGTGCTCGCCGCGGCGCCGCTCGATTCCCTGCAACTGCACGGCAGCGAGACGCCGGAGCGGGTCGCCGCCCTGCGCGCCGCCTTCGGTCTGCCGGTGATCAAGGCGCTGCGGGTCGCTGCAGCGGAAGATCTCGACGCCTGTGCCGCTTTCGAGGCGGCGGCGGACATGTTCCTGTTCGACGCGCCGCCGCCGCGCGCCGGGGCGCTGCCGGGCGGCAATGCCGAGACCTTCGACTGGAGCCTGCTGGCACATCTGCGCAGCAAACGGCCGTGGATCCTTGCCGGAGGACTGGAGGTGACCAATCTCGAGAGGGCGGTGCGGCGGACGGGTGCCCGCATCGTCGATGTTTCCTCGGGGGTGGAGCGCGCCCCGGGAGTGAAGGATCCCGACCGGATCCGCGCCTTTCTGCAGCTTGCCCGGAGCCTCGAGGCGAGGCCGGCCGTGCCCTCCGCGGAGCGACAGACGTGACAGCGAGACCCAACAGTTTCCGAGCCGGCCCCGACGAGGACGGCCATTTCGGCATCTATGGCGGGCGGTTCGTGGCCGAGACCCTGATGCCCCTCATCCTCGAGCTCGAGCAGGCCTACGGCGAAGCCAAAGCCGATCCCGGCTTCCGGGCCGAGCTGGAGGGATGGTTCCGGGATTATGTGGGCCGCCCCTCGCCGCTCTATTTCGCCGAACGGCTGACCGACCATCTCGGCGGTGCCCGGATCTACTTCAAGCGCGACGAGCTCAACCACACGGGCGCGCACAAGATCAACAATTGCATCGGGCAGATCCTGCTCGCCAGGCGCATGGGCAAGCGCCGGATCATCGCCGAGACCGGGGCGGGACAGCACGGCGTGGCCACCGCCACCGTGGCCGCCCGCTTCGGCATGGAATGCGTCGTCTACATGGGCGAGCGCGACATCGAACGGCAGCAGCCCAACGTCTTTCGCATGCGGCTCCTCGGCGCCGAGGTGCGGCCGGTGGGCTCGGGCTCGAAAACCCTGAAGGACGCCATGAACGAGGCGCTCCGGGATTGGGTCACCAATGTCGCCGATACCTTCTATCTGATCGGCTCGGTCGCCGGCCCCCACCCCTATCCGGCGATGGTGCGCGATTTCCAGTCGGTGATCGGCGAGGAGACCCGGCGCCAGATCCTGGAGAAGGAAGGCCGGCTGCCGGATGTGCTGGTGGCGGCGGTGGGCGGCGGCTCCAATGCCATGGGGCTGTTCCATCCCTTCCTCGACGACGAGGAAGTGCGGATCATCGCCGTCGAAGCGGCCGGTCTCGGCATCGACACCGGCAAACACGCCGCCGCGATGACCGCCGGCCGCCCCGGCGTGCTGCACGGCTCGCGTTCCTATCTGATGCAGGACGATGACGGCCAGATCGTAGAGCCGCACTCCATCTCCGCCGGCCTCGACTATCCGGGCATCGGTCCCGAGCATGCCTGGCTCAAGGACATGGGCCGCATCGAGGTGACCGCGGCCACCGACCGGGAAGCGCTCGACGCCTTCGCCCTGTGCTCGCGGCTGGAGGGCATCCTGCCGGCGCTGGAGCCGGCGCATGCGCTGGCCGAGGTGATCAAGCTGGCCCCGACCCTGTCGCGCGACACGGTGATCGTGATGAACCTCTGCGGGCGCGGCGACAAGGACATCTACACGGTGGCCGGCGCCATGGGAGTACGGCTGTGAGCGGCCGCATCGAGGCCCGCTTCGCCGAGCTGCGGGCGAGCGGCAGGGCCGGTCTCGTCACCTTCCTGGTGGCCGGCGATCCCGACATGGCGACCTTCGCCGAACTCCTGGCCGGTCTGCCGGCCGCCGGCGCCGACATCATCGAGATCGGCATGCCCTTTTCCGATCCCATGGCCGACGGGCCGACCATCCAGGCCGCCAATCTGCGCGCCCTCGAGGGCGGCACCAAGCTGCGTCACATCCTGCCGGTGGTACGGCGTTTCCGCGAACGGGACGAGCGCACCCCGATCGTGCTGATGGGATACTACAACCCGATCTGGAACTATGGCCGCCTCGAGTTCCTGGAGGATGCCAAGGCCGCCGGAGTGGACGGGCTGATCATTGTCGATCTCCCGCCCGAGGAGGACGGCGAACTCTGCCTGCCGGCCCGCGAGCGCGATCTCGCCTTCATCCGCCTGGCGACGCCGACCACCGACGATGCCCGCCTGCCCAGGGTACTGCGCAACGGCTCGGGTTTCCTCTATTATGTTTCGATCACCGGGATCACCGGGGCGGCGGCGCCGGTGGCGACGCAGGTGGGCGAGGCGGTGAACCGGATTCGCGCCCATACCGATCTGCCGATCGCCGTCGGTTTCGGCATCCGCGAGCCGCAGCAGGCGGCGGCCATCGCCCGCCATGCCGACGCAGCGGTGGTGGGATCCGCCCTGGTCGAACTGGTGGCCCGCCATCTCGACGCAGAGGGCCGCGCCACACCGGAACTGGTGCCCGCCGTCCACGACAAGGTGCGCGCGCTGGCCGCCGCCATTGCTGGAGTACACCGCTCGTGAACTGGCTCACCAACTACGTCCGTCCGCGCATCCGAGCCCTGGTCGAGCGCAACCGGGTCGAAGTCCCGGAGAATCTGTGGAACCAGTGCCCAGCCTGCGAGCGGATGATCTTCCACCGTGATCTGGAGGCCAACCAGAGGGTCTGCCCGCATTGCAACCATCACATGCGGGTGGATCCGGCGTTCCGCCTGCGCAGCCTGTTCGGCGAGGGCGGCTACGAGCTTCTGGAGATGCCCAAGGCACCCGTCGATCCGCTCAAGTTCCGCGACATCAAGCGCTACACCGACCGCCTCAAGGAGAGCCAGTCGCGCACCAAGGCACAGGATGCGCTGGAGGCCGCCGCCGGCATGCTCGGCGAGGTACCGGTGGTCTGCGCGGTGATGAACTTCGCCTTCATGGGCGGCTCGATGGGGGCGGCGGTCGGCGAGGGCTTCGTCAGCGCCGCGCGCGAGGCGATCCGTCGGCGGGCGGCCTTCCTGGTGTTCACCGCCTCGGGCGGGGCACGCATGCAGGAGGGAGCCGTCTCGCTGATGCAGATGGCCCGCACCACGGTCGCCATCCAGGAGCTCAAGGAGGCCGGGCTGCCCTACATCGTGGTGCTGACCGATCCCACCACCGGCGGCGTGACCGCCTCCTTCGCCATGCTCGGGGACATCCATATCGCCGAACCGGGCGCGGTGATCGGCTTCGCCGGCGCGCGGGTGATCGAACAGACCATCCGCGAGAAGCTGCCCGAGGGCTTCCAGCGGGCCGAGTATCTGCTCGAGCACGGCATGCTCGACATGGTCGTGCACCGCTTCGAGCTGCGGGCGGTGCTGGAGCGGGTGGTCGGTATCCTCATGCAGCCGCGCGTCGAATATGCGGAGCCGCAGCCGGAGCCGGCCTTCGAACTGGCCGAGGAACCGGCGGAGCCGGTGGCCGAGCTGCGCGAGGCGGCGGATGACTAGCTTCACGAGCGAGCTGATCCTCGCTCGGCTGCAGGCACTGCATCCCAAGAGCATCGATCTTTCGCTGGGCCGCATCCGCGAGCTGCTGGCCCGTCTCGGCCATCCCGAGCGCCGCCTGCCACCGGTGGTGCATATCGCCGGTACCAACGGCAAGGGCAGCACGCTGGCCATGCTGGACGCCATGCTGACCGCCGATGGCCGCCGCGTGCATCGGTACATCTCGCCCCATCTGGTGCGTTTCAACGAGCGCATTCTCCTGGGCGGGCAGCCGATCGAGGAGGGTTTCCTGGCCGATGTGCTCGACGAATGCGAGCGCGCCAACGACGGCGGCCCGATCACCTTCTTCGAGATCACCACGGCCGCGGCGTTTCTGGCCTTTTCGCGGGTCCCCGCCGATCTGCTGCTGCTGGAGACCGGCCTCGGCGGCAGGCTCGATGCGACCAATGTGGTGCCGCGGCCGCGGCTCACCCTGATGAGCCCCATCTCCCTCGACCACGAGGCCCATCTCGGCCGCACTCTGGCCGCCATCGCCGCCGAGAAGGCGGGCATCGTCAAACCCGGCGTGCCCCTGCTGAGCGGACCGCAGCCGGCTCCCGCCCGGGCCGTGCTGCACGCCCGCGCCCATGCGCTCGGCGCCCCGCTGCAGCGGGCGGGAGTGGACTGGCGGGTGCGGCCGACCGCCGAGGGGATGCTGTTCCTTAAGGAGGACATCCGCCTTTCCCTGCCCCGACCGGCGCTGGTCGGAGAACACCAGCTCGACAATGCCGGGCTGGCCATCGCCGCCGCCCGCGCGCTCGGCGATCTGGCTCCCTCGCCTGCGGCCATCGCCGCCGGGCTGCGTGCCGCCCGCTGGCCGGCCCGGTTGCAGCGTCTCGCCGGCGGCGCCCTTGCTCGACTGCTGCCGGAGGAGGTCGAACTGTGGCTGGATGGCGGCCACAATCCGGCGGCCGGCAAGGTCCTCGCGCGGAGCCTCCCCGAGCTGGCGCGCGGCCGGCCGGTGCATCTCGTGCTGGGCATGCTGCGCACCAAGGATGTGCAGGCCTTCGCCCGGCCCCTGGCGTCGCTCGCCGCCAGTGTCACCACGGTGCCGGTACCCGACGACCCGCTCAGCCAGGATCCCGGCGAGATGGCGGACCGGCTGAGCGCCCTCGGCATGCCGGGACAGCCGGCGGCGGACGTCCCCGAAGCTCTGCGGCGCATCGCCACCGGGCTGTCCGGCCCGGCCCTTGTCCTGATCACCGGCTCGCTCTATCTCGCCGGCACGGTTCTGCGCGCCAACGGCTGAGCCAGCGAGGCGTGCGGTCAAGACCGTTGGCGCGGTTCGTTGCGATGCGCTATAGCAGGCCCGGTTCGCCGGCCGTGCGGCCTCGGATCGGCGCGGGCGTGGTGGAATCGGTAGACACGCGGGATTTAGGATCCCGTGGCGAGAGCCGTGCGAGTTCGAGTCTCGCCGCCCGCACCAGCGTGGCGCGGGCCGGGAGTGCGGCGGTGGGACCCTCATATCGATCGAGAGCAGGGACATGGAAATCAAGGAAGTCGCCCAGGAGGGCCTGAAGCGGGGCTACAAGGTCACCTACGATGCCGCGGAGATCGAGGAGCGGGTCCAAAAGCGCCTGGCCGAGCTCGCCAAGACGGTGCGACTTCCGGGCTTCCGCCCGGGCAAGGTGCCCTTGGGGCTGCTGCGCAAGCGCTACGGCCCCTCGGTGCTGGGCGAGATCCTGGAGCAGGTGGTCGAGGAGGGCTCGCGCAAGGTGCTGGCCGATCACGAGCTGAAGCCGGCGCTGCGCCCCAAGGTCGAGGTCACTTCCTTCGACGAGGGCAAGGATCTCGAGTTCAGCGTCGATCTCGAGGTGCTCCCCGAGGTTCCGGAGATCGATCTGTCGGCCGTCGAGCTCGTGCGTTACACCGCCGAGATCGACGAGGAGCGGGTCCGTCGGTCGCTGGAGAACCTGGCCAAGGCACAGCAGCAGTACGAGGCGCCCGAAGAGCCGCGCCCGGCGCAGGAAGGCGACCAGGTGGTGATCGACTTCACCGGGTATCGCGAAGGCGAGACCTTCGAAGGCGGTTCGGCCACCGATCTGCCGGTGGTGATCGGCTCGGGCAGCATGCTGCCCGGCTTCGAGGAGGGGCTGATCGGCAAGAAGCCGGGCGACAGCTTCCGCCTCGAACTCACCGTGCCCGAGGACCATCCCAACAAGGATCTCGCCGGCAAGCAGCTCGTTTTCGAGGGCACGGTGAAGGAAGTCCGGGCGCCCGAGCCGGTGGCCATCGATGACGAGCTGGCCAAAGCCTACGGCTTCGAGAAGCTGGAGGAGCTGGAGAAGGCGATCCGCGAGCGCCTCGAGCAGGAGTACAAGCAGCGGGCGCGGGAGAAGATGAAGCGCCAGCTCCTCGATCATCTGGCCGAGACCTACCGGTTCGAGGTGCCCCAGGGGATGGTCGACCTCGAGTTCGAAGCCATCTGGAAGCAGCTCACCGAGGAGATGGAGCGCTCCGGCACCAGCTTCGAGGAGATGGGCAAGAGCGAGGAAGAACTCCGGGAGGAATACCGCAGCATCGCCGAACGTCGGGTCCGTCTCGGACTGATCCTTTCCGAGATCGGCAACGAGAACCACATCAAGGTCGAAGCGGACGAGCTGCGGCAGGCCATGGTCCGGGAAGCCCAGCGCTATCCGGGTCGGGAACGCGAGGTGTTCGACTTCTTCCGCAACAATCCCGGGGCACTGGAGCAGCTTCGCGCTCCCCTGTTCGAGGACAAGGTCGTCGATTTCATTTTCGAACTGGCCAAGATCCGCGACGAGAAGGTGAGCGTGGACGAGCTGTTCCAGGAACCCGAGGACGAGGAGGACGCCGTGGCGGGAGCCAAGGCCGCCGCCGAGGCGGCGGCCGCAGAGGAAGCAGCGGAAAGCGCGCCGGCGAAGGGCTGACGCCCCGCCCGCCGCAGTGGAGGACGGATGACCAGCGAGACTCCGATCATCAGCCAGCTCGTGCCGATGGTGGTCGAGCAGACCCCGCGGGGGGAGCGCGCCTACGACATCTACTCGCGGATGCTCAAGGAGCGCATCATCTTCCTGATGGGCCCCGTGGACGACCATATGGCGAGCCTGGTGACCGCCCAGCTCCTGTTCCTGGAGGCGGAGAATCCGGACAAGGACATCAGCCTCTACATCAACTCGCCGGGCGGCATCGTCACCTCCGGCCTCGCCATCTACGACACCATGCAATACATCCGGCCGGACATCGCCACCATCTGCATCGGCCAGGCGGCGAGCATGGGTTCGCTGCTGCTGACCGCCGGCACCAAGGGCAAGCGCTTCGCCCTGCCCCATGCGCGGATCATGACCCACCAGCCCTCGGGCGGCTTCCAGGGCCAGGCGACGGACATCGAGATCCACGCCCGCGAGATCCTCAATCTCAAGCGCAGGTTGAACGAGATCTATGCCCAGCATACCGGGCGACCGCTCGAGGAGGTGGAGGCCAGGATGGAGCGCGACACCTTCATGACCGCGGGCGAGGCCAGGGAATTCGGCCTCATCGACGAGGTCATCGCCCAGCGCCCGGCCAAGCCGCAGGACCAGGGCTGAGCCTTCCGAAGGCGGCGGCAGACGGCCTGCCCGGGCAGTTCCGCGACCGGTTGCAGCGGCCGGCGGGCGTCCTACCTTATCATTCGCCGGGAGAGAGCGGCCGCCCCTTTGCACGTCACGGTTCGATAACCGGTTGTCTCGCAAGGGGCGGGCCGTTACCATACCCTAGTTTTCGGCATCGGATCTGAGCGGCGATGAGCAAATCGAGCGGCGACAGCAAGAACACCCTCTACTGTTCCTTCTGCGGCAAGAGTCAGCACGAGGTGCGCAAACTCATCGCCGGCCCGACCGTATTCATCTGCGACGAATGCGTCGAACTCTGCATGGATATCATCCGTGAGGAGAACAAGACTGCCGTCGCCAAGAACAAGGCCGGCGTGCCGGCGCCCGCCGAGATCAAGAGCATCCTCGACGATTACGTGATCGGCCAGGAGCATGCCAAGAGGGTGCTCGCGGTCGCTGTCCACAACCATTACAAGAGATTGGCGCATGGTTCCAAGAGCTCCGAGGTGGAGCTCGCCAAGTCCAACATCCTGCTGATCGGTCCCACCGGGTCGGGCAAGACCTTGCTGGCCCAGACCCTCGCCCGCATTCTCGATGTGCCCTTCACCATGGCCGACGCCACCGCCCTGACCGAGGCCGGATATGTCGGCGAGGATGTCGAGAACATCATCCTCAAGCTGCTGCAGGCCGCCGATTACAACGTCGAGCGGGCGCAGCGCGGCATCGTCTACATCGACGAGGTGGACAAGATCAGCCGCAAGGCGGAGAATCCCTCGATCACCCGCGACGTTTCCGGCGAAGGGGTGCAGCAGGCGCTGCTGAAGATCATCGAGGGCACCGTCGCCTCGGTCCCGCCCCAGGGCGGGCGCAAGCATCCCCAGCAGGAGTTCCTGCAGGTCGATACCACCAACATCCTGTTCATCTGCGGGGGTGCCTTCGCCGGGCTCGAGAAGATCATCGCCCAGCGCTCGCGCCACCATTCGATGGGTTTCGGCGCCGATGTACACAGCCCCGACGAGCGCCAGACCGGCGAGCTGCTGCGCGGGGTGGAGCCGGACGATCTGCTGCGGTTCGGCCTGATCCCCGAGTTCGTGGGCAGGCTGCCGGTGATCGCCACTCTCGAGGATCTCGACATCGACGCCCTGGTCAAGATCCTGAAGGAGCCGAAGAACGCTCTGGTCAAACAGTATCAGAAGCTGTTCGACATGGAGAACGTGCGGCTGACCTTCACCGAGGATGCGCTCCAGGCCATCGCCGACAAGGCGTTCCAGCGCCGCACCGGAGCGCGCGGCCTGCGTTCGATCATGGAGAGCGTATTGCTCGAGACCATGTTCGAGCTGCCCTCCCTGTCCGACGTCGAGGAAGTCGTCGTCAACCGGGAAGTGGTCGAGGGCCGTGTCAAACCCCTCATGATCTACGCCGACCGCAAGAGCGACGTCGGCTCGGCTTCCTGATCCCGCGCCGCTGCCGGGCTTCCCGGCGGCTGCTTGAAACCCCGTCCGGCCGGCGCCACTTCTAACGCGGAAGCCCGCTGCGAACGTTCCGGTTGCACGGTTTTCGCGATTTCAACGCGAGGTACAATGGTCGAAATCCCCGAAGCCCATCTGTTCGCCGTCCTGCCGCTGCGCGACATCGTGGTCTATCCCCACATGATCGTGCCGCTGTTCGTCGGGCGCGAGAAGTCCATCAACGCGCTCGAAGAGGTGATGCGGGAGGACAAGCAGATCCTTCTCGTGGCCCAGAAGAACGCCAGCCAGGACGAGCCCGGCCCGGAAGATCTCTACCGCATGGGCACCGTTTCCAGTGTGCTGCAGCTCCTCAAGCTGCCCGACGGCACCGTCAAGGTGCTGGTCGAAGGGGGCCGCCGTGCCCGGGTACGGGCATTCCGCGACAACCCGGTCTTCTTCCAGGCCGAAGCGGAATTCGTCGAGGACGAGATCGCCGATCCGCAGGAGGCCGAGGCGCTGGCCCGGGCGGTGGTCGGCCAGTTCGAGGAATACGTCAAGCTCAACAAGAAGGTGCCGCCGGAGGTGCTGGTGTCGCTGTCCCAGATCGAGGATCCGGGCAAGCTCGCCGACACCGTGGCCGCCCATCTCAATCTCAAGATCCACGAAAAGCAGGAGCTCCTGGAGACGGTCTCGCTGATCGAGCGCCTCGAACGGCTCTACAGCTTCATGCAGGGCGAGATCAGCGTTCTGCAGGTGGAAAAGCGCATCCGCTCGCGGGTCAAGCGCCAGATGGAGAAGTCCCAGCGCGAATACTACCTGAACGAGCAGATGAAGGCGATCCAGAAGGAGCTCGGCGAGCTCGACGAGGGCAAGGACGAACTCGGCGAGCTCGAGGAGCGCATCAAGAAGACCCGGCTCTCCAAGGAGGCGCGCGAGAAGGCTCTGGCCGAGCTCCGGAAGCTCAAGAGCATGAGCCCGATGTCGGCCGAAGCGACGGTGGTGCGCAACTATCTCGACTGGATGCTGTCGCTGCCCTGGAAGAAGCGCTCGCGGGTCAAGAAGGATATCAAGAAGGCGCAGGAGATCCTCGACGCCGATCACTACGGCCTCGAAAAGGTCAAGGAGCGGATCATCGAGTATCTCGCCGTGCAGCAGCGCGTCGAGAAGATGAAGGGTCCGATTCTCTGCCTCGTGGGTCCGCCCGGAGTGGGCAAGACCAGCCTCGGCAAATCGGTGGCCCGGGCCACCGGCCGCAACTTCGTGCGCATGTCCTTGGGCGGCATCCGCGACGAGGCCGAGATCCGCGGCCACCGACGCACCTATATCGGCTCGATGCCGGGCAAGATCATCCAGAGCATGAAGAAGGCCAAGACCAGCAACCCGCTGTTCATGCTCGACGAGGTGGACAAGATGGGTGCGGATTTCCGCGGGGATCCCTCCTCGGCCCTGCTGGAGGTGCTGGATCCCGAGCAGAACGCGCATTTCAACGATCACTATCTGGAGGTCGACTACGATCTCTCGGACGTGATGTTCGTCTGCACGGCCAACACGCTCAGGATGCCGCAGCCGCTGCTGGACCGGATGGAGATCATCCGCATTCCCGGCTATACCGAGGACGAGAAGCTGGAGATCGCCAAGCGCCATCTGATCCCCAAGCAGCGCAAGGCGCACGGCCTGTCGGAAGCGGAGTGGCAGATCACCGACGAGGCGCTCTTGGACCTCGTGCGCTACTACACGCGCGAGGCCGGGGTGCGGAACCTCGAGCGGGAGATCGCCAATCTCGCCCGCAAGGCGGTCAAGCAGCTCGTGGGCGGCGAGAAGAAGAAGATCAAGGTCACCCGCCGCAACCTCGAGAAATACGCGGGTGTCCGCAAATATCGCTTCGGCGAGGCCGAGCACGACGATCTGGTGGGTCTCACCACCGGTCTCGCCTGGACCGAGTTCGGCGGCGAGCTGCTCTCCGTCGAGGCGGTGGTGGTGCCCGGCAAGGGCAAGATGACGATCACCGGCAAGCTCGGCGATGTGATGCAGGAATCGGTGCAGGCGGCGCGCTCCTATGTGCGCTCCCAGGCGGTCCAGCTCGGCATCGATCCGGGGATCTTCGAGAAGGTGGACATCCACATCCACGTACCGGAGGGGGCCATTCCCAAGGACGGGCCATCGGCCGGGGTGGCGATGGTCACCTCGATCGTCTCCGCCCTCACCCAGATCCCGGTTCGCGCCAGCGTCGCCATGACCGGCGAGATCACGCTGCGCGGGCGGATCCTGGCCATCGGCGGGCTCAAGGAGAAGCTGCTGGCAGCCCTTCGGGGCGGCATCGAGACGGTGCTGATCCCCAAGGACAACGAGAAGGATCTCGCCGAGATCCCGGACAATGTGAAGAAGGCTCTCGAGATCCTTCCGGTGGCCTCGGTCGACGAGGTGCTCACACGGGCTCTGGTGCGCCAGCCGCAGCCGCTGCCCGCCGAGGCCATCGGCGAAGCGGTACCGGTGCCGCCGGCGGCCCGCGGCGAGGGAGACAAGCCGGCCGTGCTGCCGAACTGAGAAGGTCTCGCCTTCTCGCCCGAGCGATCGTGAAGAAGGGTCCGCCGCTTACCGGTGGGCCCTTTTTCGTCGCAGGGCTCAGTGGATCTCTTCCGCCTCGGCCAAGACCCGGCGCAGCCGTAAGATGGAGAAATCCTCGTCGCGGGCGGCGTTCAGAATGTGCCGCTCGCGGCGTACCAGCAGGTCGATGGCATCGACCAGACCGGCCAGAGCCGCCCGCGGAATGACCACCGCACCATGGCGGTCGGCATGTACCAGATCGCCGGGGTGCACCGGCATGCCGTGGACGTTGACCGGCAGATCGAAGGCCTCGACATGGACGAAGGCGTGGCTCGGCCCGACGAGACCGGCGAGGAGCTGGAACTCGGGAGCGATGGCGTCGAGATCGCGGATGGAGCCGTTGGTGACGCAGCCGAGACAGCCGAGGCCGCGATGGATGGCGCTGTTGACCTCTCCCCAGAAGGCGCCGAAGCCGGGCTCTGGATCCAGATCCTGAATGACGACCACGGTCGGCAGCGGTTCCTTCGCCACATACTCGTAGTAGGCGAGCCGCACGGCCTTGGCCTCGGCCGCCGGCAGATGGCTCGGCTGACAGGCGCGGATGGTGGCCGTGCGCGCATACCCGCAGATGGGCGGCAGTTCCGGATCGGCGGCCACGAAGGGCCGGGTGGTGAAGCCATGGCCCCGCCGCTCGGGCAGGACGATCTCGAGGGCGTTGCAGATGGTGGGGGTGTCGAAGGCCCGCAGATGCTCGATGAGTTCGGCGTCGACGGTCATTTCGCCCGGTCCTCCAGAAGTTCGGCGATCTCCGCATCGCGCAGGCCCACCTTGCGAGCGGCATCGAGAATCGCCTGCCAGCTATCGGCCGCCAGCGGGATGCCGCCGGCCCGGCGCTCGGCCTCGGTGCGACGTTCCTTGTCCCCGGGGATCAGCACCCCCTCCACGGGATCGGTGGGCCGGGCCGCCTTCACCCATGCGATGAAGGCCCGCACATCGGCCAGGAAGCGGTCGTCTGTGTCGAAGCGGGCCGGATCCAGGTAGATCGACAGCATGCCGTTGTGGAAGGCACCCGATTTGCCGGTATTGACGCCCGAACCGGTGAGGGCGCCGGCCAACAATTCGCAGGCCAGCGCCAGGCCCGAGCCCTTGTGTTCGCCGAAGGGCCGCAGCGCGCCCTTGCCCCGGGTCGGGTCGGGATAGCTCGTACCCGCCTGGTCCCCGTAGAGCGCGCGCGGATCGCCGGTGAGATTGCCGGCCTCGTCGACGAGGGCGGTGTCGGGCACCGGCTTACCGCCCTGATGGGCGACCAGAACCTTGCCCTCGGCCACATAGGCGGTGGCGAAATCGAGCACGAAGGGGGCGTCGTCGCCGGTGGGCACGCCGATGGCCACGGGATTGGTGGAAAAGCGCCGGCTGGCGGCGCCGAAGGGTGCGACCAGCAGGGAGGCGTAGACATTGACGAAATGGATGGACAGCAGTCCGGCTTCGATCGCCATCTCGGCGAAATCGCCGATGCGGCCGAGATGGCCGGCGTTCCTCAGGGCGATCACGGAAACCCCCTGCTCGCGGGCCTTGGCGATGCCGGCGCGGGTGGCCTCCGGCCCCACCGTCTGGCCCATCCCGAACTGCCCGTCGAGCACGGCCAGCACCGGCGTGTCGACGAGCGCACGCACATGCTGGCCGGGCCGCATCCAGCCCTCGTCGATCCAGGCCAGGTACCGCGGCACCCGGATCACGCCGTGGCTGTCGTGACCGGTGAGATTGGCCTTGATCAGATAATGGGCGATCCGTGCCGCCTCCTCCTCGGGGCAGCCCTTCCTCGTGAACACCGCGCGAACGAGCCGGTCGAGCGGCTGCACGGCGATCAGCATGACGCTCCTCCCCCTGGCCTCGATTGCCCTTGCCCGAAGCCAGCATAGCGGCAAACGAGCGCCGCTGCGAAGCCTCTCTCACCGGTCGCGGCGGAGCCCTCTCACCCGCTCGGCATCGGGCGGACCTCCACACCATCGGCGATGCGATCGCCGGGGAACAGGATGACTTGCTCGCCCGCGGCGAGGCCGCCCAGGACCTGCGCGGCCCCCGGGTTGCGCCGGCCGATGCGCAGGCGGCGCAGGCGCGCCCGGCCATCCTCGATCGCGAACACCATCCAGTCGGCGCCCCGGCGGAACAGGGCACCGGCCGGCACCTGCAGCACATCCTCGCCCGACCAGACGGTGATGGCGGCCATCACCCGGAAACCGTGACCGAGCTGCGCAGGCGGCGGCTCGGTGAAGTCGATGATCACGTCGACCCGCTGCTCCTCGATGCCGAGCGCGGAGACCTCGGTATAGCCTGCGGGCTCGACGCGGCGGACCCTTCCCCGCAGGGCGCCTTCGCCTCCCCATTCGGTCAGACGTACGGGGGCACCGGCCGCAATGCGCGCGCCCTC
>JALSRW010000116.1 GCA_026984595.1 Alphaproteobacteria bacterium | reverse complement strand
CGGGCGTGCGGGCCTGGATCTCGCCCAGTCCCTGCTCGTCGGGGTCGGCGATGCGGACCTCGCAGTCGGGGAAGGGCAGGCCGGAACTGTCGAAGTCGATTTCGCCACCCTTCTGGATGGTGTAGGCGCCGCAGGCCTCGGTCTGACCGTAGAGCTGCTTGAGGGGGACGCCCATGGCGAGGAAGAATTTGAAGGTATCGGGACCGAGGGCGGCGCCGCCGGTGGCAGCGGACTTCAGGCGGGAGAAACCGAGGCGGTCGCGCAGCGCACCGAACAGAAGCATGTCTGCGAGCCAGGAACGCTTGTTCTTTTCAATGGCCTCGTAGCCGATCTTGAGAGCGTAGTCGAAGATGGCGCGATTCACCCGGTTGGCGTCCATGATGCGCGAACGGATGTCCGCTGCGGTCTGTTCCCAGACCCGGGGCGCCAGCAGGATGTGGGTCGGCCCGATCTCCCGCAGATCCTGCATGGCGGTGTCCTGGCTCTCGGGGAAACTGACCCGGATGCGGCACAGGAGGGGCATGGCCACCACATAGACCTGCTCCATGATCCAGGGCAGGGGAAGGATGCTCACGTATTCGTCGGTCGGCTGCCGCGGATCGACCGCCAGATAGCTGACCATATGGCGCAGGAAGGGCTTGTGCTGGAGCATGGCCAGCTTGGGATGGGCGGTGGTACCGGAGGTGGTGCACAGCATCGCCACATCCTCGCCGCGACCGGCCGCCACCTCCTGTTCGAACAGCATCGGCCGCTCGGTCCGCAGGGCGGTGCCGCGTTCCATGAGCTGCTGCCAGCTCACGAGCCGTGGATCGTCGTATTTGCGCATGCCGCGAACGTCGTGATAGACGATCCAACGCACCTCCGGGATGCCGTCGCCGAGTTCCAGCATCTTGTCGACCTGTTCCTCGTCTTCGGCGAAGACGACGCCTGCTCCCGAGGCGCCGAGCAGGTAGCCCGCCTCCCGAGCCAGCACATCCTCGTAGATGCCGATGGTGGTGGCGCCGAGACTGTGGGCGGCGAGCTCGCTCCATACCCAGTTGGGGCGGTTGCGGCCGATCAGCGCCACCACCGCGCCGCGCTCGAGGCCGAGCGCCTTGAGGCCGCAGGCGATGTCCCGCACGCGTTCGCAATAGTCGCGCCAGCTATAGACGTTCCAGATGCCGTACTCCTTCTCGCGCATGGCCACTTCGTCGGGCCAGTTGGCCGCGTTGTGGAGTAGGAGCTTGGGAAAGGTATCGAGTTCGTCGAGCACCGGCAGCTGCATGGATCTCCTGGGTCCGCTGGCCAGAACGGTGCGGCCCGCCGGGCGGCAGCGCAGGGTCGCATCCCCGCGTTGCCTCGCGCTTCCCGCCCTCGACCGCGAGCGGACCTATAGCATGCTTTGGGTAGCGCGAGGCAAGCCCGTTGCGGCGAACCGCCCCGCACGACCGCCGTCCGGGCCGGCCGCGGCCGGCGCCGGTCCCCTGCCGCCGGCCTAGCCGAAGTCGCAGACGATCTGCAGCTTCTGTGCAGGCAGCCGACGCTGACGCGCGAGCCGCTGGCGCTCCGCCTCTGCTTCCTGCGAGCTGGCGAACGGGCCGACGCGATCGGGGAGGGGCGCCGCGGCATCGCTCCGCCGCGTGTCACCCCGCATTTTGTTGACGATCCACCAGACCATGAGGCTCATCCCTTCCACTGCCAGATACCCGGGTCGCGAACATGACCGGGCATCCTTAACGATGGCTTGATAGGGGGAGAGCGGGTTCCGGAAAGTGATCAACGACACATCGGGGGATGCTTTCTGTGGGCTGCGCGACCTTCATGCGCGATCGGACCGCGGTGGCGGGCAGCGACCGAGCCGCATCTCGATTTCCTCGCGCCGGGGTTGCGCGGTCTGCGCGCCCACCTGCTCGCAGGCGAGACCGGCGGCGACGGTGGCCCGATGGAGGGCGTCCCGCAGCCCGAGGCCGGCATCCAGACAGGCCGCCAGTACGCCCGAGAAGGCATCGCCGGCGCCGGTGGTATCCACCGCCTCGACGGCGAGCGGTGCTGCCCGCAAGATCCCTTCGGCGCCGACCGCCACGGCGCCCTGCGCTCCGAGGGTGACCACGCAGGTGAGGCCGAATCGCCGGTGGAGCTCACGCGCCAGTTTCTCGGGGGCGGCGCCGTGCCCCGCGGCCATGGCCGCTTCGATCTCGTTGACCAGCAACAGATCGAGCGCGCCCAGGACGTCTTCGGGAACCGGTGAGGCGGGGGCGAGGTTGAGAATCGTGCGGGCCCCCCGCGCGCGGGCGCGGCGGAGCAGCGCGAAGGTCTCCTCGGGCCGGATCTCGTTCTGGCAGAGCACCGTGGTTCCCGGCCCGAGAACGGCGTCCGGGACCTGCCCGGCCCGGGTCTCGAGATTGGCGCCGCTGGCGACGATGATCGCATTCTCGCCCTGCTCGTCGACGCCGATCACGGCGATCGCCGTGGGCCGCTCGGCGACACCCAGCCCCGTCACATCGACACCGCCGGCGGCCAGCAGCTCGCGCACCACCGGGCCGTAGGCATCGTTGCCGACATTGCCGACGAAACGGACCTCGGCCCCGGCCTTGGCCGCGGCCGCAGCCTGGTTGGCACCCTTGCCGCCGGGCGCGAAGGCGTATTCGGGGCAGAGCACGGTCTCGCCCGGCCGCGGCAGGGATTTCACCTTGAACAGCAGATCGGCGTTGATGGAGCCGAAGACCAGGAGCATGGCGTGCTCTCCCCGTCGGACGTCGCGATGGATCCGGGCGGCCGCGGATCCCGTGGGGTCTCTTGCCGCCCCCCGTGGGCGCATCGATATGATCCTCATCATCCCCCCGACTGTCGAGGGTCCGAGATGACCGAGACCGACGCGCGCAGGCGCCATTGGCAGCATGTCTGGCAGGCCGGGCAGGCGGAGAAGGTGAGCTGGTACGAGCCGGTTCCGGCCGTGTCCCTGGAATTGATCGAGGCCGCGGCGTCGGCTGCCGACACTCCGCTGGTCGATGTCGGTGGAGGCGCTTCGACCCTGGTCGACCATCTGCTGGCGCGGGGATACCGCGGGATCACGGTGCTCGACATCGCCGCCAGCGCCTTCGACGCCGCCCGTCGGCGGCTGGGCGGACGGGCCGCGATGGTCGAATGGGTGGTGGCCGATGTCACGCGATGGGATCCGCCGCGTCGCTTCGGGCTGTGGCACGACCGGGCGGTGTTCCATTTCCTGGTCGAGGAAAGCGCGCGGGTCGCCTATCGGGCGACGTTGGCGCGAGCATTGGCACCCGGAGGATGGGCGGTGATCGCCACCTTCGCCCCCGATGCACCGCCCAAATGTAGTGGCCTGCCGGTGATGCGCCACGATCCCGGGGCCCTGACCCGGACCTTCGCGCCGCTGCTGGAACCGGTGGCCTGGCGCCGCCATGTCCATGTGACGCCGAGCGGGGTGGTGCAGCCCTTCACCTACGGGCTGTTCCGGCATCTCGGCGAAACCGCCGGGGGCTGAAACGCAAAAGGCCGGGCGGATGCCCGGCCTCGGCAATGCCCCGCTGCGGACGCCGGAGCGTCAGCGCTTGGAGAACTGGAAGCTCTTGCGGGCCTTGGGCTTGCCGTATTTCTTGCGCTCCACCCGGCGGGCGTCGCGGGTGAGGAAGCCGCCCGACTTGAGGATCGGCCGCAGGGTCGGATCGTAGGCCACCAGCGCCCGGCTGATGCCGTGACGCACCGCGCCCGCCTGACCGGAAAGGCCGCCGCCGGTGACCGTGCAGAAGACGTCGTACTGGCCCATCCGGTTGATCGCGGCGAAGGGCTGGTTGACGATCATCTGCAGCACCGGCCGGGCGAAGTATTCCGGCATCGGCTTGCCGTTGACGGTGAACTTGCCGGTTCCCGCCTTGAGCCACACCCGGGCGGTGGCCTCCTTGCGACCGCCGGTGGCGTAGGCACGCCCCAGCGCATCCAGCTCGGGTGCTTCCGGCTCGGCCTCGGTTTCCGTCGGAACCTGGGGCTTGAGCCTGGCCAGAGCCTCGAAGCCGGCGGCGGTTTCGGTCTCAGCCATCGGCCGTCTCCTTGACACTGTTCTTGCGGTTGCGGGCCGCGAAATCGATGGGCTCCGGTTTCTGGGCCAGGTGGGGATGCTCGG
>JALSRW010000115.1 GCA_026984595.1 Alphaproteobacteria bacterium | reverse complement strand
ATTCATATGGTGGCGGATCCGGAGACGGCACGTTGTGCCATCATCGATTCGGTGCTCGACTACGACGATGCCGCCGGACGCACCGATACCACCGCCGCCGAGGTGCTGCACACGCCGGGTCACACTCCGGCCTGCGTGACGTATGTGATCCGCGATGCGGCCTTCGTCGGCGACACGCTGTTCATGCCCGATTTCGGCACCGCGCGCTGCGATTTCCCGGGCGGCGATGCCCGCACTCTCTACCGCTCGATCCGCCGCATCTTCGAACTGCCCGACGAGACCCGCCTGTTCCTGTGCCACGACTACAAGGCGCCCGGGCGC
This sequence comes from Alphaproteobacteria bacterium, assembly GCA_026984595.1. Taxonomy (GTDB): domain Bacteria; phylum Pseudomonadota; class Alphaproteobacteria; order Geminicoccales; family Geminicoccaceae; genus JALSRW01. The sequence continues at coordinate 3,805 of JALSRW010000115.1, read as the reverse complement.
GACCATTTCTGCTGCGAGACCACGGTAGCCGAGGAAAAATGCCACAACCTGCATGTGCGCGAGGGCATCGAGGAGGATGGCTTCGTCGCGATGCGGCGCGCACGCGACGAGCGGCTGGGTCTGCCGCGGCGGATCCTTCCCTCGGTGCAGACCAACATGCGCGGCGGCAGGGCGCCCGATCCCGAGGACAACGGCATCTCCTATCTCGAGTCCTATCTCGAGGTGCCTCTCGACCTGCTCTGAAACCTCCCTTTGCAACCCTTTCGCCCGTAGAGCGCTTTCGGGGACTCCCCACCAAGTGGAAAGCCTGCTGCCCGCACTCGCCGGAAACATCGCCGCCCTCCTTTCGGGCGGTCTCGTGGGCTTTTCGCTTGCGCTCGTCGGCGGTGGCGGCTCGATCCTCGCCGTCCCGCTCCTCGTCTATGTGGTCGGAGTGCGCAGCCCGCATCTGGCCATCGGCACCAGCGCCCTGGCGGTGGCGGTCAACGCCTTCGCCAATCTGGTGCCGCACGGACGAGCCGGCAATGTGCGCTGGCGCCCGGGAGCGGTGTTCGCAGCCGCCGGGGTGGTCGGCGCGTTGCTGGGCTCGAGCTTGGGCAAGATGGTGGACGGGCAGAAGCTGCTCGGCCTGTTCGCCGTCCTGATGCTGGCAGTGGCCGTGTTGATGGTGCGCCGGCGCCCGGTCGGGGTGCCCGGGGGCGATCGCGGCGCCCCGCTTCTGCGTCTCCTCGGCATTGCCCTCGGCGCCGGTCTGTTGGCCGGTTTCTTCGGCATCGGCGGCGGCTTTCTGATCGTTCCCGGCCTGCTTCTGGCGACCGGGATGAACATGTTGAACGCTATCGCCACCTCGCTGTTCTCGGTAGGTTCCTTCGGCCTCACCACGGCATTCAATTATGCGCTCTCGGGGCTTGTCGACTGGGGGCTGGCGCTCAAGTTCATAGGCGGCGGACTGGTCGGTGGCTGGCTCGGTGCCATGGTCGCCGGGCATCTTTCCCGCAGACGCGAGGCACTGACCTATCTGTTCTCGGGAGCGATCGCCGCCGTCGCCCTGTTCATGCTGTATCGCACGCTGGGGGCCGCGCTCTGAAGCGTCCCACCTCACATCAAGGGAGGAAGATCATGGAACAGACCCCGTCGATGCCGAAGCTCAACGAACCGGCACCCGACTTTTCGGCACAGACCACCCACGGCCCCCGCAAGCTCGCCGACTATCGCGGAAGCTGGCTCATCCTGTTCTCCCACCCGGCCGATTTCACGCCGGTCTGCACCACCGAGTTCATGGCCTTCGCCGCCCGCTACGGCGAGTTCAAGGAACGCAACTGCGAGCTGCTCGGCCTGTCGATCGACAGCAATTTCTCGCATCTGGCCTGGAAGCGGGCGATCAAGGAGAAGATGGGGGTGGACATCCCCTTCCCGATCATCGCCGATCTGTCGATGGAAGTGGCCAACGCCTACGGAATGATCCATCCGGGTGCCAGCGACACCTCGGCGGTGCGTGCCCTGTTCGTGATCGATCCGCAGGGCATCCTGCGGGCGATGATCTACTATCCGCTCACCAACGGCCGCTCGATCGACGAGGTGCTGCGCCTGCTCACCGCCCTGCAGACCACCGACACCCATGGCGTGTCGACGCCGGAAGGATGGAAGCCCGGCGACAAGGTGATCGTGCCGCCGCCCAAGACCATGGAGGAGCTCGAGGAGCGCCTCGCCGCCGGCTACGAGTGCACCGACTGGTATTTCTGCAAGAAGTCTCTCGAGGTCGCCTGATCCGGAACCTGCGAACAACGCCTCCACTCCTGCCCGCCTCCGGCGGGCAGTCTTTTTTCCGGCTGCCGCCGCTACGCGACAGGAAACGTCTTCGCATTCCCGTAACGGGCCGCGCTCCTCACGCGCCGATGACGATGCCGCCACCGGCGACATCGAGAACGGCGCCGGAAACGAACGAGGCCTCCTCGGAAAGCAGCCACAGGACGGCGTATGCCACCTCTTCTGGCCGGCCCAGGCGGCCCATCGGAATGGTGGCCTCGACCGCGGCCCGTCGCTCGGGGTCGCGATGCACGCCCGCCGTCATGTCGGTTTCGATCATCCCGGGCCGCACGACATTGGCACGGACGCCCTCGGCCGCCACCTCGCGGGCGAGCCCCTTGATGAAGGAATCGACGGCGCCCTTCGTCGCCGCGTAGTGGCTGGCGCCCGGGCGCCCACCGGTCAACGCGGCATAGGAGGAGACGGCGACGATGGCACCGCCCCGGCCACCATATGCGTTCGACATGCGGCGCACCGCTTCGCGGCAGGTGAGAACGGTGCCGACCAGGTTCGCCTCGACGAGGGCGAGGAAGCGGGCCGTATCGATCCCGGCGACCGGCCTGCGATCGGCGCGCCCGGCATTGGCGACCAGCCCGCGGACGCCACCGAAATGCCGCTCCGCCGCATCGAACAGGGACGCGACCTGGCCCTCGTCGGCGACATCGGCGGCGACGGCCAGGGCGTGCCCGCCCTGCCCCTCGATCGCCCCGACCACCTCGGCCGCGGCATCGCCTCTCTTCCGGTAGGCGACAACCACCGGCCAGCCACGTGCCGCGGCGAGAATGGCGATGGCTCGGCCGATGCCGCGGCTGCCCCCGGTGACGATCAACGCACCCCGGTCGGTCATCTGCGATCCTCCCGAATCATCTCGGCGGCCTTCTCGGCGATCATGATGACCGGCGCATTGGTATTGCCGGAAACCAGCCGCGGCATGATCGAAGCATCGACCACCCGCAGCCCGGCGACGCCGTGCACGCGGAGCCGGGCATCGACCACCGCCAGCGGCTCTCCCGCCGGCCCCATCATGCAGGTCGAGGTGGGGTGGAACAGGGTGCCGCCCGTGCTGCGGAGGAACTCCAGAATCTCCTCCTCGCTGGCACAGTCGGCACCGGGGATGACCTCGGCCTCGCGGAAAGGATCCATGGCGCTCTGGGCCATCACCTCGCGGATGAGGCGGAAGCCGGCGACCATCGTCCGCCGATCCTGCTCGGCTTCGAGATAATGCGGGCGGATCCGGGGCGGGCTGGCCGGGTCGGCATCACGCGGCAGGATCTCGCCGCGGCTTTCCGGCCGTAGCTGGCAGACCGAGACGGTAAAGCCCGAGAAGGGATGAAGGGGAGCACCCGGCCGGTCGGCACTGAAGGGGATGAAGTGGAACTGGATGTCGGGGCGCCCCCTGCGGCCGCTGCTGTGCCAGAACAGGGTCGCCAGCCCGGCGCCTACGGTCAGCGGGCCACGTCGCAGCAGCAGCCACTCGAGGCCGGCGGCGGCCCGCCGCCACGGGCTGTTGGCGACATCGTTGAGGGTCGCCGGTACCGGACAGCGCCACACCGTGCGCGCCTGGTAATGGTCCTGCAGGTTGCGCCCCACCCCTTCCCTGGCCTGCACCACGGGAACGCCGATCTCCTGCAGGACCGGGGGCGGACCGATCCCCGACAGCATCAGGAGCTGCGGCGACTGCACGGCGCCGGCACAGAGGAGCACCTCCCCGCCCGCCCGCACCTCGTACCGTCTGCCCTGCCGGCGCCAGGCGACCCCCACCGCACGGCGGCCCTCGAAGAGGATGCGCTCGACGAGCGCTTCGGTCTCGATATGGAGATTGGTGCGGCCCCTGGCCGGACGCAGGAAGGCGACCGCCGTGCTGCAGCGCCGACCGCGTCGCACGGTGAGCTGGAAATAGCCGGCTCCGGCCTGTTCGGCACCGTTGCAGTCGGGATTGCGGGGAATGCCCGCCTGCTCGGCCGCCCGGATGAAGGCATCGGCCAGGGGCGGCCGATAG
>JALSRW010000114.1 GCA_026984595.1 Alphaproteobacteria bacterium | reverse complement strand
CACGAGCGTGCTCTTGCCGGCACCGTTCTCGCCCAGCAGCGCATGGATCTCGCCCGGCCGCACCGCGAGATCGACGTGATCGTTGGCCAGCACCCCGGGAAAGCGCTTGGTGATCCCACGAAGTTCCAGCCGGGCCGGCACCTCGTTCATGCGCCGACCTCCGCCCGCCGGCAATGGCGCCGCCGCGCCGCGGCCGCCTCGAAGGCCAGCAGAAGCTGGGCCGCCGTGGCGACGGCGATCACCGCCGGCTCCTTGCCGGTGATGCCGGATATCCCGATCGGACAGACCAGCCGCGCCAGGAGATCCTCGGCGATGCCGGCCGCCCGCAGCCGGTTCTCGAAGCGCGCACGCTTGCTGGCCGAGCCGATCAGCCCGAGCCAGGTGAAGTCGCGGCGCCGCAGCACCGCCTCGACGATCGCCAGATCGAGGGCGTGGCTGTGGGTCATCACCAGATGGAAGGCGCCCGCCGGCAATGCCTCGACGGTGGCTCGCGGTGTTCGCAGAACACGGGCATCGATGTCGCCCGGCAGCGGTTCGGGGAAGATCCCGGACCGCGGATCCAGCCACAGGACGCGGCAGGGCAGAGTGGCGAGCAGGTTGGCCACCGCCTTTCCCACATGGCCGGCCCCGTAGAGCACCACCAGCGGCTGTTGCGATCGCTCGCCGGCGACCACCCCACCTGCGGTTCCGCGATCGACCAGGGCGAAATCGAGGGTCACCTGACCGCCGCAGCACTGCTCCAGCAGCGGCCCGAGCGGCAGGGTCACGCTGTGCGCCGCCTCGCCCGATGCCAGCATCTCGCGGGCGATGGCCATCGCCCGCCATTCCAGCGCACCGCCACCGATGGTCCCCTCGCTGTCCTCCTCGCCGACGAGCATGGCGGCTCCCGCTTCGCGCGGCGCCGAGCCGAGAACCCGGACCACACGTACCAGCACCACGGGATCGCTCCGACGGGAGCGGAATTCCGCCATGCTCCGGCCCATCTATTCAGCCGCCATCCGCGCCGCCGCCTGCCGCATGCGCGATACGGCATCGAGCACCCGCTCGGGCGTCGCCGGCGGATCGAGACGCGGGCAGATGCGGTGGTCGGCGATGCTGGCGACGGCATCGGAAAGCGCGTGGAGAACCGAAATCGCGAGCATCAGAGGAGGCTCGCCCACTGCCTTGGACCGGTAAATCGTTTCCTCCCGGTTCGGACGCCCTTCGAGCAGGCGGATGTTCATCACCGCCGGACGATCGCCGCAGGCGGGGATCTTGTAGGTCGAGGGAGCATGGGTGCGCAACCGTCCCTCCCCGTCCCACCAGAGCTCCTCGGTGGTGAGCCAGCCCATGCCCTGAACGAAGCCGCCCTCGATCTGTCCGAGATCGACGGCCGGGTTCAGCGAATCCCCGACATCGTGGAGAATGTCGACCCGCTCCACCCGGTATTCCCCGGTGAGCGTATCGACGATCACTTCGCTCATCGCCGCGCCGCAGGCGAAATAGAGAAACGGCCGCCCGCGCCCTTTCCCGCGGTCCCAGTGGATCTTCGGGGTACGGTAGAAGCCGGTGGCGGAAAGGGGCACGCGCGCCAGATAGGCGTCCTCGACGAGTTCCTCGAACACCATTTCCCGTTCGCCCGCTCGCACCCGCCCGGGCAGCCACGCCACCCGTTCGATCGGCACCTGCCAGCGGGAGGCGATATGGGCGATCAACCGCTGTTTGAGGGTGCGGGCCGCGTTGCGGGCGGCCATGCCGTTGAGATCCGAGCCCGAGGAGGCGGCGGTGGCCGAGGTGTTGGGCACCCGCCCGGTGCTGGTGGCGGCAATGGCGATCCGCTCGATCGGCAGAGCCAGCTCCTCGGCCACCACCTGCAGGACCTTGATGTGCAGGCCCTGGCCCATCTCGGTGCCGCCGTGATTGAGCTGGACGCTGCCATCCCGGTAGATGTGGAGGAGCGCACCCGCCTGGTTGTACCAGGTGGCGGTGAAAGCGATGCCGAACTTCACCGGCGTCAGCGCCAGGCCCTTTCGCAACCAGCGGTTCTCGCGGTTGAAGGCGCGCACCGCTTCCCGTCTTTCCTCGTAGCCGGCCTCGGCGGCGAGCGTTTCGACGAGTTCGGCGAAGACCTCCTCTTCCACCCGCATATGGTAGGGGGTGATGTCGCGACCGCCGCTTCCATAGAAATTGCGCCTTCGCACCTCCAGGGGATCGAGCCCGGTGGCGAAGGCCACCTCCTCGATCACCCGTTCCGCCGCCAGCATGCCCTGGGGACCGCCGAAGCCGCGAAAGGCGGTGTTGGAGACGGTGTTGGTGCGGCAGGGGAAGGATTCGAGGCGCACCGCCGGATAGAAGTAGCAGTTGTCGGCGTGGAACAGGGCGCGGTCGGTGACCGGCCCGGAAAGATCGGCGGAAAAGCCGCAGCGGGCGGCGAGCTCCATCTTCACCGCACGGATCCGTCCGTCGCCGTCGAAACCGACTTCGTAGTCGATCAGGAAGTCGTGGCGCTTGCCGGTGAGGATCATGTCCTCGTCGCGGTCGAGGCGCAGCTTGGCGGGGCGTCCGGTCGCGGCCGCCACCAGGGCGGCGATGCAGGCGAACGGGCTCGCCTGGGTCTCCTTGCCGCCGAAGCCGCCGCCCATCCGTCGCACCGTCACCGTCACCTTGTGGGCGGCGATACCCAGCACCCGGGCGATCATCTGCTGCACCTCGGAAGGGTGCTGGGTCGAGGACCAGACCCGCATCTCGCCGTTCTCGCCGGGCAGCGCCAGCGCCACCTGGCCCTCCAGATAGAAATGGTCCTGACCGCCGATCCGCATGCTGCCGCGCAGGCGAGCGGGGGCGCGTCGCAGCCCTTCGCGCAGATCGCCGCGTTCCAGCACCATCCCTTCGGTGACCAGATCGCCGCGCCGGCGCGCTTCCTCGATCGAAAGGACCGGCGGAAGGGGTTTCACCTCGATCCGCGCCCGCTCCGCCGCCTCCCGCGCCGTCGCCAGATGATCGGCCGCCACCGCGAACAGCGGCTGCCCGCAGAACAGGATGCGATCCTGTGCGAAGACCGGTTCGTCCCCCTTGTGGGTGGGGCTGATATCGTTGATGCCCGGAATATCGCCGGCGGCGAGTACGCAGGCGACACCGGGATGCTCGCGGACCGGCTCCAGATCGAGCACCTCGATCCGGGCATGGGCAGGAGCCGCCCGGGCGAGGAAGATCTCGAGCGTACCGGCAGGCTCCGGCATGTCGTCGACATAGACCGCTTCGCCGGTGACATGGGCAGTGGCGCTGTCGTGCGGAAACGGACGATGCACGGTTGCGCGCTGCTTCTCAGACACCGCCCACCTCCACCGGCAGATCGAGCCGCCTATCGATTTCGCCGCTGCTCTCGAGCCAGCATTTCCTCAGCAGATTGCGGGCCACCGTCATGCGGTAGCCGGCACTCGCCCGCCAATCGTCGATCGGCGTGAAATCGCGTTCCAGCGCGGCCATCGCCGCTTCCACCGTCTCCCGCTTCCAGGGCCTGCCGACGAGCGCCGCTTCCGCGAGCTCCGCCCGCTTCGGCACCGGCGCCATGCCGCCATAGGCGAGGCGGGCCGAGGCCACACGCCCGTCCTCGAGATCGATGCGGAAGGCGGCACAGACCGAGGAGATGTCCTGATCGAAACGCTTGCTGACCTTGTAGGCGCGAAAGAGGGTCCCGGGCGCCGGCTTCGGCACGGTCACCGCCTCCAGGAATTCGCCGGGACGGCGGTCCTGCCTGCCGTAGGCCAGGAAGAAATCCTCGAGCGGCATGCGGCGCCGCGCCTCGCCGCGCCGCAACAGGAGCTCGGCACCGGCGGCGATCAAGAGCGGCGGGCTGTCGCCGATCGGCGAGCCGTTGGCGATGTTGCCGCCGAGGGTGCCGAGATTGCGGATCTGCACCGAGCCGATGCGGCGGATCACCCGTCCGGCATCGGGATAGAGCGCGGCCAGCCGGTCGACCGCGTCGCGATAGGTTGCGGCGGCGCCGATCCGGAGCCCCTCGGCGCTTTCCTCGATGCGCGCGAGCTCCCCGACACGGCCGGTCCAGATCAGCGGAGCGGGACGCCGGTGCTGCTTGGTCACCCAGAGGCCGACATCGGTCGCCCCCCCGATCAGCGTCGCCTGCGGA
>JALSRW010000113.1 GCA_026984595.1 Alphaproteobacteria bacterium | reverse complement strand
TCGGAGCCGCACAACTTCCGCTTCGATCGCGCCGCCCGGCGGCTGCTGGTCGCCGATCGGGGCGGCCGCGGCGTCACTGTCGTGGATGTGGCGCGGGCTGCCGCCATCGGCGCGATCGGCACCGGGGTGATGGGCCGGATTCCGGCGGCTGCGGTTCCCGACCAGCTCGCGGTGAGCGCGGACGAGCGAACGGTGCTGCTGGTCTGCGACGGCTGCGAGCGGGTGGCGGCGATCCCCGTGGATGGTGGCGAGCCGCATCTGGGCCCGGTGCTCGGAGGCCAGCCCGCGCGACCGCGGGCCGATCGCCGCGGCCGTTTTTTCCTGGTGGAGATCGTCGAGACGAACGAGCTGGTGCTGCTGGCCCCCGACGATCTGCAGGTGATGGCGCGGCTGCCGCTGGGCGGTGGGCCGGCTTGGCTCGCCCAGCTCTGGTTCGATCAGCTCCTGGCGGTCGCCGCCGAGGGCGGCAGCCGTCTCTTTCTGTTCGATCTCGAAAGGCTGGAGACGGTTGCCGAGCACAGCCTGCCGGGAGGCATCGGCGGGCTGGTCGCCGGTGCCGCCGGAGATCGCCTCTTCCTTCTCCTCGATTCTCCGGCCCGCGTTCTCGGCCTGCGGCTTCCCGATCTCGAGGAGATGGAGCTCGGCCTCCTCGCCGGGCCGACGCGGACGGTCGCCACCGCCGGCAGCCCTTCCTTCTGCGGCTGAGGGGAAGCCCGGGGCGGTTCAGCGGCCGACCGCATAGCCCTGCATGAAGCGCGGATTGGCGCCGGCCCGGATGACCCCTTGCCAACGCGCCGCCGCGCTCACCCTCCCGAGCGACCAGTCCTCCTCCACCGCCACATCATGGCCGCGGCGGCGCAAGGCGGCGAGGGTGGCGGCGGGAAAGCGCCCTTCCATCACCAGCCGTCCGGGTCGGCATTCGCGCGGATAGAAGGAACTCGGGAAGTGCTCGCTCTGGAACTCCGGAGCGTCGATCGCCTCCTGCAGGTTCATGCCGAAATGCACATGGCGGAGAAAGACGTGCAGCGACCACTGGTCCTGATGATCGCCGCCGGGGGTGCCGAACACCATGTAGGGGCGGCCGTCACGCAGCGCCAGGGAAGGGGTGAGGGTGGTACGCGGCCGCTTGCCGGGGGCCAGGGAGGCGGGCTTGCCCTCCTCCAGCCAGAACATCTGGGCGCGGGTGGACAGGCAGAAGCCCAGTTCCGGGATGACCGGCGAGCTCTGCAGCCAGCCGCCGCTCGGGGTCGCCGAGACCATATTGCCGAAACGGTCGATCACATCGACATGGCAGGTATCCCCGCCCATGCCGCGGTCCGCGTCGGCGGATCCCTCCTCGAGCCGGGCCACCGTGGGCTCGCCGCCGCCGAACAGGCCGGTATGGGCGATGTCCTCCGAGGCGCTGGCGATCCGCACCACCGGCGCGCCGCCATATCCGGGAATGTGCCCGGGTCGCAGCTCCAGCGAGGCGGTCTCACCCAGGAGCCTGCGCCGGGCGGCGTTGTATTCCTCCGACAGCAGGGTCTCCATCGGCACCGCGACGAATGCGGGATCGCCGTAGAAGGCCTCGCGATCGGCGAAGGCCAGCTTGGCGCATTCGGTGACGATATGGACGAACGCGGGATCGGTCGCCGACATCCCGTCGAGATCGAAGCCGGCCAGCAGGGCGAGCTGCTGGAGGGCCACCGGTCCCTGTCCCCAGGGACCGGTCTTGCAGAGGGTGTAACCGTGATAGTCGTAGGTGAGCGGCGCCTCCACGGTGGCCGACCAGGCGGCCATGTCCTCGGCCGTCAGCAGCCCGCCATGGCGCCTGCCGGTGACGTCCCGAACCTTCTCGGTGCGGCAGAACCGGTCGATGGCCTCGGCGACGAAACCCCGGTACCAGATGTCCCGGGCCGCCTCGATCCGGCTCTCGCGATTCTCGCCCCGGGCGGCGGCTTCCTCGGTGATGCGCCGATATGTGCCGGCCAGCACGGGATTGCGGAACAGGCTGCCGGGCTCGGGCACACCATCCGCCAGATAGATCGCGGCCGAACTCGGCCATTCCTTCTCGAACAGCTCGCGCACCCGGGCGATGGTCCGGCAGATCCTCGGCACCAGCGGATACCCCCGCTCGGCGTAGGCGATCGCCGGCGCCAGCACATCGGCGAGCTCCATCGTGCCATGGTCCCGCAGCATCAGCATCCAGGCATCGAAGGCTCCGGGCACGACCGCCGCCAGCAGGCCCGTGCCGGGCACCAGATCGAGGCCCAGCTTCCGGAACCGGGCGATGGTCGCGGCCCGCGGCGCGGTGCCCTGGCCGCAGATCACCTCCACCCGGTCGCTCTCCCGGGAGTAGAGGATGATCGGCACCTCGCCGCCCGGACCGTTGAGATGCGGCTCCACCACCTGCAGCACGAAGCCTGACGCCACCGCTGCATCGAAGGCGTTGCCGCCTCGTTCCAGGATCCCCATGCCGGCGGCCGAGGCCAGCCAGTGGGTGGAGGCGACGGCACCGAAGGTGCCCCGGATCTCGGGTCGGGTCGTGAAGGGTTCCATCTGTCGGCTTTTCTCTTCGGTTGACGGGAATCAGGTGTGGAGTTGCAGGCTGCAGGCGAAAGCGGGCCGGGGGAGCGGCCCGCCCGCCTGCTCGAAAGCATGGGCGAGGCGAACGAGGCCGGCTTCGCACCGGGGCCGGCCGATGAAGGAGACCGCCGCCGGCAGACCGTGCAGGAGACCCGCGGGCACGGTGATGCTCGGGTAGCCGGAGATGGCGGCCAGATAGGCGCTCGAGCCCAGCCGATGGTCGCCGTCGACCCAGTCGATGCGCCAGGGCGCACAGCCGGCCGGCACCCGAATGGCGTCGAGATCGCCTTCGGCGAAGGCGGCATCGAGCACCTCGCGGGTGCCGCGCAGGCATTCGACGCGGGCCGCCGCTGGTCGGCCTCGGCCGTGGCCGGATCGGCGGCATCGCTGCCGGCCAGCACATCGAGGAGCAGGGCGGCATCGGCGACGGTACGGGCCATCGGTCCGGCGGTGTCCTGGCTGTGGGAGACGGGGAGGATGCCCCTGCGCGACACCAGACCCAGGGTCCGCTTGATACCGACGATGCCGTTCATGGCCGCCGGGCTGGTGCTCGAACCGTCGGTCTCGGTGCCGACGGCGAGCGGACAGTAGCGGGCGGCGACGGCCACCGCCGAGCCCGAGCTGGAACCGCCGGGGCTGCGGTCGAGAGCGTAGGGGTTGCGGGTCTGGCCGCCGCGGCTGCTCCAGCCGCTGATCGACCGGCTGGAACGGAAATTCGCCCATTCGCTCATGTTGGTCTTGCCGAGGATGATGGCTCCGGCATCGCGCAACCGTTCGACAATACAGGCGTCGGCGGCGGCGCGATGGCCGGCCAGCGCCAACGATCCGGCGGTGGTCTGCATGCCGTCGCCGGTATCGATATTGTCCTTGAGCAGGACCGGCACGCCGTGCAGGGGGCCGCGCAGCCGCCCGGCGGCGGACTCGGCGTCGCGTTCGGCGGCGATCGCCGGAGCATCGCGATTGCTCTCGATGACCGCCCGCGTATCCCCGTCGCGCGCCCGGATGGCGGCCAGGAGACGGTCCACCGGCGCCGCGGCGGTGATCCTGCGACCCTGGACGAGTGCGGCGATGTCGCGCAGGCCGAGAAGAGAAGGATCGGCGCCGGTCATCTCGATGCTCCGCCACCTCGCGCACGTCCAGGAAGTCCCGGAGCGCATCGCCGATGAAGTTGATCGACAGGACGGTGAGCACGATCGCCAGGCCGGGGAAGATGCCGAGCCACCAGGCGCGGGAGATGAAGCTGCGGCCATCGGCCAGGATCGACCCCCAGGTCGGGGTGTCGGCCTCTACTCCGAGACCGAGGAAGGACAGGCTGGCCTCGCCGAGGATGGCATAGGAGACGCTGACCGTGGCCTGGACGATGATCGGGGCGTTGGCGTTGGGCAGCACCTGGCGCCAGACGATGCGCCGGGCGGGGACGCCGACCGTGCGGGCGGCGGCGATGTACTGCTCCTCCTCGATGGTCAGCACCATGGAGCGCCACCCGGGCGAAATCGTCGACGAAGGCCCGCGAGATGGCGACGATGATGTTCAGAAATCCGCTACCGAACACGGCCACCGGAT
>JALSRW010000112.1 GCA_026984595.1 Alphaproteobacteria bacterium | reverse complement strand
GCGGGCGGTGATTTCAGTGCTCGGCCCCACCGGACTTTCCTTCTGGCCGCGATGGTCGAACACCAGCCAGCCATGGCCGCGGGCCTCGAGCGCGGGCGCGATCTCCTGCAGCCACATGCCGGAATCGCCGGTCAGCGGGTTGAAGAACACGAATGTGGCCCCGTGCGGTTCGGGAGCGCGCGATTCGTGATGGATGACGACCCCGTCGGGGCGTGCCAGAAACGCCATCTCGATCTCCCCCGTCGATTCGACCGAATGTTGACGGCAGTGGGGGCGGTTTGGCAAGCGGACAGTGGATGGCAGGCGGGAGAGGGCGATGGCGCGCTGGCTGTTCAAGACCGAGCCCGGCGACTATAGCTGGGAGGAACTGGTGGCCGACGGGGAGACCGACTGGGACGGGGTGCGCAACCATCAGGCCGCACGCAACATGCGGGCGATGCGCAAGGGCGATCTCGCCTTCTTCTACCGCTCGGTCAAGAAGCCGGCGCTGGTCGGGGTCATGCGCATCACCGGCGAGGCCTTCCCCGATCCCGAGGATCCGCGCTTCGTACGGGTGATGGTGGCTCCGGTCCGCGCCTTGCCGCGCGAGGTGCCGCTCGCCGAGGTCAAGGCCGACCCGCGGCTCGCCGATCTCGCCCTGGTGCGCCAGGCGCGGCTTTCGGTGATGCCGGTGAGCGAGCAGCACTGGCGGATCCTCTGTGAAAAAGCCGGCCTCGATCCCGTCTGACACGCCTCTCGCGGGCACCCGGCTGCGACGGGTGCCCGGCCGCCGTCTGACCGCCGCATTACTGATCGGGCTCGCCGGCGGCGCTCTGTTCACCGCACTCGGTCTGCCGCTGGCCTGGCTGCTGGGGGCGATGTTCGCCACCACGCTCGCCAGCCTTTCCGGGCTGTCGCTGGAGGTTCCCGGATGGCTGCGTTGGCCGGTGATGGTGGTGCTGGGCGTACTCATCGGCGCCGCCTTCACTCCCGACCGGCTGGGCAACCTCCTCCTGTGGATCCCGAGTGCCGCCCTTCTGCTGCTCTATGTGCCGACCGTCGGTTTCGCCTGCCTCCTCTATCTTCGCCGCACCGCCGGGCTGACGCCGGTCACCGCCTATTTCGCGGCGGCGCCGGGCGGGCTCTCGCAGATGGTGCTGATGGCCGAGGACAGTGGCGCCGATGTGCGCACGGTGGCCCTGGTGCACAGCGTGCGGGTGCTGCTCATCGTGTCCGCCGCCCCCTTCCTGGTCACCCTCGCCGGCAACGGCGGCGCGATCCCGGGCGGGGCGGGGGCACGGCCGGTGGACTGGAGCGAGCTCGCACTGCTGGGTCTGACCGGTGCCGCCGGCGCCTGGATCGCCGCCCGCCTGCGGCTGCCGGCAGCGGCCTTCTTCGGCAGTCTGCTGGCGAGTGCGGCCGTGCATCTGTCGGGCTTCGCCCAGGGTTCGGTGCCGGGGCCGCTGCTGGCCGCCGCGCAGCTCGCCCTCGGCGCCTCCGTCGGCAGCCGCTTCGGCGGCATGCGCGCCGCCACCGTGGGGCGCTACATCCTGGCCGGCTGCGGGCTGACCCTCTTGATGTTCGCCGTCACCTTCGTCTTCGCGGCGCTGGCCCATCTCCTCACGGGCCTCTCCTTCGTGGCATTGGCCCTGGCCTATGTGCCGGGCGGCGTCACCGAGATGGGTCTGGTGGCCCTGGCGCTGGGCGTCGATCCGGCCTTCGTCGCCACCCATCATCTGGTGCGCATCCTGATCGTGGTAACCTTGGTACCGCTGCTGCTGCCGCTGTGGCGGCGGACCGGCCGCGACCGATCCGAATGAGGCGGAAGAAGGGACGAGAGATGGATCCGAACCGGCGTGCCTTTCTGCGTGGCAGGTTTCTCAAGGAGCTCGCCAGACGGCGTTCGGCCGCCCTGCTGCCGCCCTGGGCGGTGGAGGATTTCGCGGTGCGCTGCACCCGCTGTGATGCCTGCATCGCCGCCTGTCCCGAACGGGTCCTCGAGCGCGGCGCCGAGGGCTATCCCGAACTGAACGTGCGGCAGCGGGGTTGCACCTTCTGCGGAGCCTGCGTCGATGCCTGCGAGCCCGGTGCCCTCGATGGCGTGCGCGGCGTCGAGCAGCGCTACCGGGCGAAGATCGGCCCCACCTGCCTCGCCGTGCGGGCGGTCACCTGCCGATTGTGCGAACTGGCCTGCGAGCCGGATGCGATCCGCTTTTCCCTGCAGCGTGGCGGAGTTGCAACACCATCGGTTGACGGCAGTCAATGCACCGGCTGCGGGATGTGTCTACACGTGTGTCCGTCGCACGCGATCAGTCTCGAGGAGCGGTCCGGATGAACATCTGCGGGATTCTGGTGCACGCGCGGCCGGGGCATGCCGCTTCCGTGCGCGGGCAGATGGATACCATGCCGGGCGTCGAGATCCACCGGGAGACGCCGGAGGGCCGCTTCATCGTGACCGTGGAGGACCTGCCCGGGGTCGACGTGGCCGAGACGGTGCTGGCCTTGCACCGCCTGCCCGGTGTCCTCACCGCCGCCCTGGTTTACCACCATTTCGAGCCCGACCCGGAGAACGAGGATGCACCAGTCAAGGCGTGATTTCGTCAAGTCCACTGCCGTCGCCGCTACCGCCGCCACAGCGGGCATCGCCCTCGGGGAAGGCAGCGCAGAGGCGGTCGGCCCCGCCAACGACATCCGCTGGGACAAGGGCGTGTGCCGCTTCTGCGGTACCGGCTGCGGGGTGCTGATCGGCGTCAAGGATGGCCGCGTGGTGGCGACTCAGGGCGACCCGGATGCGCCCGTCAACCGCGGGCTCAACTGCATCAAGGGATATTTCCTATCCAAGATCATGTACGGCGCCGACCGCCTGACCACGCCGCTGCTGCGAAAGCGCAACGGCAAGTACGACAAGGATGGCGAGTTCGAGCCGGTGTCCTGGGACGAAGCCTTCGACATCATGGCCGAGAAGTGGAAACAGGTTCTGAAGGAGAAAGGACCGACGGCGATCGGCATGTTCGGCTCGGGGCAGTGGACCGTCTGGGAAGGCTATGCCGCCGTCAAACTGATGAAGGCCGGGTTCCGTTCCAACAACATCGATCCCAATGCCCGCCACTGCATGGCCTCGGCGGTGGCCGGCTTCCTCCGCACCTTCGGCATCGACGAGCCGATGGGCTGCTACGATGATCTCGAATATGCCGACGCCTTCGTTCTCTGGGGCTCCAACATGGCGGAGATGCACCCCATCCTCTGGTCGCGTCTGACCGACCGGCGGTTGACCGCGGGCCATGTCAAGGTGGCGGTGCTGAGCACCTTCGAGAACCGCAATTTCGAGCTCGCCGATCTGCCCATCGTGTTCCGGCCGCAGACGGATCTGGCGATCCTCAACTACATCGCCAACTACATCATCCAGAACGGCAAGGTGAACGAGGAGTTCGTCGGAAAGCACGTCAACTTCCGCCGTGGCGTCACCGACATCGGCTACGGGCTGCGGCCCGAGGACCCACGACAGAAGGCCGCCGCCAATGCCGGCAAGGCGGGCGCCTCCGAACCGATGACCTTCGAGGAATACAAGGCGTTCGTCGCCGACTTCACCCTCGAGAAGGTCTCCGAATTGTCCGGTGTGCCCGAGGACAAGCTGGTCGAGCTGGCCGAGCTCTACGCCGATCCCAAGCGCAAGGTGACCTCCTATTGGACCATGGGGTTCAACCAGCACAGTCGCGGCACCTGGGTGAACAATCTGATCTACAATGTGCATCTTCTGGTGGGCAAGATCAGCGAGCCCGGCAACGGCCCGTTCTCCCTGACCGGCCAGCCCTCGGCCTGCGGCACCGCGCGCGAGGTGGGTACCTTCGCGCATCGCCTGCCGGCCGACATGGTGGTCAAGAACCCCGAGCACCGGGCTTTCGCCGAGAAGGTGTGGAAGCTGCCCGAAGGCACGATCCCGCCCAAGCCCGGGTATCATGCCGTGCTCCAGAACCGGATGCTCAAGGACGGCAAGCTGAACGCCTACTGGGTGCAGTGCAACAACAACATGCAGGCGGCGGCCAATCTCAACAACGAGACCTGGCCCGGCTACCGCAATCCCGACAATTTCATCGTCGTTTCGGATGCCTATCCGACGGTCACCACCGCCGCCGCCGATCTCATCCTGCCCACG